>NZ_JBFAJA010000095.1:0-52501 GCF_040654975.1 Dactylosporangium sp. NPDC050588
TCTTAGAGTGACCACCCTCTATACCGGAGCTCCGCTGCTTCACGTCTCAGACACGCCCTTGACGAACCACCGAACCACCTAACTGAACGGCGTTGAGGCTAGAGCCCGGCGCGGGGCGGGCACGGGCCGGTCGGCCGTTTCGCGTCGCCGGCGCGAGGACGCCTGCAAAAGGCGCGTCGCCGGCGCGAGGACGTCCGTGAAGGGGAAAGGCATCGCACCTGGTCGGCGCAGATGGCTTGGATTCGCTCCCGGTCAGTGCCGGCAGCTTCGGGTGTCAGCGCGAGTGGGCTCCGCGCCAGTCGGGCTTCGGGTGCCAGCGTGAGCGGGGCGGCATCGAGAGCCTTGGGGCCTGCCGAGATCCAGGGCGGCGCGGTGCGGGACCTCCGGGGGTGAAACAGAGCGGGCGCCACGTCCCTGGGCCGCTGGTCGCGGTGCCGCTGCGGCCATCCGTGGTTGCCAACGCGGCTCCCGCGAAGGGGGCGAAAACGCTGCGCACTCGCGGCCAAATTTGCGGTGCCGGCGTGGCGATGTCCGTGGCGAGGGCGGGGGACGCCGTGTGCTCGCGCCGTTGGTCGCGGCGCCCGGGGCTAGGGCGGCTGTGAAGGGGAAAGACGTCGTGGCCGCTGTTGCGGTGCCGGGGTGAGGCGTCCGTGAAAGGGGCAAAACGTCGCGGGCCGTTGTTTGTGGTGCCGCGGTGGGGCGTCCGTGAAGGGGCAAGACGTCGCGGCCGCTGTTGCGGTGCCGGGGTGGGGGGTCCGTGACGACGGCGGAACGCCGCGTCCTCGAAGCCGCTGGTTACGGCGCTGGCGCTAGAGCGGCCGTGAAGAGGGCAACCCGGTCAGCGCGAGCGGGCCCCGGGAACAGCCAGGCTCCGGGAGAGGCGTCCTCCGGGGGTCAGCCGGGGCTTCAGGAGATCAGTCGGGCTGGGGGAAGATCGGTCGGTCTCCTGGAGGGGTCAGCGTGAGCGGGCGCCGGGGGTGAGGCGGACCAGGGCGTCGTCTGCGGACAGGACGCCCAGGGCTGATGCGTACGCCATCTCGCGGCCCCAGGAAGCGACGTCGGCCGGGGCCAGGTCGGCCACGCCCTCGACGGTTGTCAGGTGTTCGCGCAGGCCGAGCCAGCTCTCCGTCGCGGCCACGCCCTCGGGGGTGGTCTGGTCGGCCCAGTTGAAGTCGACCACGAAGTACTGCGCCAGGTAGACCGCGGCGGCGCCGATGATCGCGCCGGTGACCTGGTCGGGGACCTTGGCGCTGAGCTCGCTGTCCACCCACCACCAGGTGATGAACATCAGGAGCGCGGGCAGGATCGCGCCGAGGAGCAGGGCGCGGCGGGTCTTCGGGGCCAGGCGGGGGGTGCAGAGGCCGCGGGTGCGGGCCTCGGCGACCACGGCGCGGTAGAAGGTGCGGCGCCACCTGCGGGCCTCTGTCCAGCTGTCGAACGCCAGGCTGGTCAGGGTCGTCTCCCCGTTGACCGACAGGTGGTGGACCCGGTCGAGGATCTGCTGCTCGTACGGCGTCAGGCTCCGGCCGTCGCCCTTGCGCAGGCGGGCCGTCGTCTGCACCGGGTCGTCGCCGGTCTCGCGCAGCTCCAGGAAGCCCCGCGCGGCCAGGTCGAGCAGCGTGCTGTCGATCGCGTCCTCGTCGGAACGCCACCGGTTGACCATCAGGCTGACCACCGCCGGCGGCTCCTGTCCCGGCAGGTCGGTGCGCGCCGGCCCGGGCTCGGGCAGCCGGGGGCGGGAGCGCCAAAGGGTCACCGCCACCGCGGCGGCCCAGACGGCCAGCGCGGCGGGCACGCTGAACTCAAGGAACGGTGGCCAGTCCACGATGATCCTTCCCACGGGGGATGGGGAGATGCCATCACTCTAGCGGCTCAGCCACCACGACCTTGCCGACCATATGTCCGGATTCAACCATTTCGTGGGCACGTGTGAGCGACGCCGCGTTCAGGCCGTCCAGCCGGGTCGTCAGCGTGGAGCGGATGGTGCCGGCGTCGACGAGCGCGGCGACCCGGTCCAGCAGCTCGTGCTGGGCGATCATGTCCGGGGTCTGGAACAGCGGGCGGGTGAACATCAGCTCCCAGTGGAAGCTGATGCTCTTCGCCTTGAGCGGCAGCAGGTCCAGTCCCGCGGGCTCGTCGATCGCGGTGATCGCCCCGCCGGGCCGCAGGATCTCGGCGAAGCGCTCGATCAGGCCGGGCCGCCCCGTGCTCGGCGAGAAGATGTAGTCCACCTCCGTGGGGAGGTCGTCGTGGTGTACGACGTCGTGCGCGCCGAGCGAAAGCGCCCAGTCACGCGACTCGGCGCGGGACGCGGTGCCGATCACGGTCAGGCCGGTCAGGGCCCGCGCCAGCTGGATCATCATCGAGCCGACCCCGCCCGCGGCGCCGAGCACCAGCAGCGTGCCCGTCGACTGTTCCGAGAGGCGGAACCGGTCGAACAGCGTCTCCCACGCCGTGATCGTCGTCAGCGGCAGCGCGGCCGCCGACGCGAAGTCCAGCGAGCGCGGCTTGCGCCCCACGATCCGCTCGTCGACCAGGTGCAGCGCCGAGTTGGCGCCGGGGCGGTCGATGCTGCCCGCGTAGTACACCTCGTCGCCCGGCGTGAAGAGCGTCACCTCGCCGCCCACGGCCACGACCACCCCGGCCGCGTCCCAGCCGAGCACCCTGTCCCCGCCGCCCTTGCGGACCTTGTGGTCCACCGGGTTGACCGAGACCGCCTTCACCCGCACGAGCAGGTCCCGCGGGCCGGGTGCGGGCACCGGCAGTTCGACGTCCCTGAGGCCGTCCGCCGTGCTGATCACGGCCGGCATGTTCGTACTCATGCCGCCGACGCTATCCAAAGCGCCCTAGTTACCCGCAAGGGTGATGAGTTTCCATTGGGTACTGTTGGCCGCGTGCCCGACGACGTCTACGCGGCCTGCTGCCCGTGCCGAGACATGCTCGACCTGCTCGCCAACAAGTGGAGCGCGCTCGCCCTCGGCGCGCTGGAAGACGGGCCGCGGCGCTTCGGTAGCCTACGGACCCGACTGCAGGGCATCAGCCCGAAGGTCCTCACCGTCACCCTGCGCAAGTTGGAGGAGCACGGGTTGATCACCCGGAAGGTGTTCGCCGAGGTGCCGCTGCGGGTCGAATACGAGCTGACCCCGCTCGGCCGGGACGCGTGCGCGCCGCTCGCGCACCTGCGGACCTGGGTCGAGTCCAACATCCACCGCTTCCCGGCAGCGGCGGCATGATCCTTCCGCTGCTGCCCGAGCTCACCCTCGACCTTGCCGACGAGGACGCGGGCCTGTTCGACGCCACCGGGGGTTCGTACCGCAGCGATGAGCCCCCGCCGTTCTGGTCGTTCGCGTGGCCCGGCGGGATGGCGCTCGGTCGCTTCCTGCTGGATCAGCCGCTGTACGTGGCCGGCCGCAGCGTCATGGACCTGGGCGCCGGCTCGGGGCTGGTCGGCATCGCTGCGGCCCGCGCCGGCGCCTGCACGGTCACCGCGGTCGACACCGACCCGGCGGCCCTGGCGGCCTGCGCCCGCAACGCCCGGGCCAACGGCGTCGACATCGTCACCTCGTCCGTCCCGGTCGACGCCGAGGTCATCGTCGCCGGCGACGTCTTCTACAGCGGTCCCGTGGCCGAGCGGGTCCTCGGCTACCTGCGCCGCAGCGGCGCGGAGGTCCTGGTCGGCGACCCCGGCCGCGGCTACCTGCCCACCCGCCTGTTCGAGGCGCTCGCCACGTACGAGGTCCCGGTCCGCGTGAAACTCGAAGACCAGTGCGCGATGCGCACCACCATCTGGCGCCTCCGCTGACCGTCGCCGCATAGACACCGCGCGATCCACCCCCAGATGATCGGCCGGTGGATCGCGCAACGTCTATCTGCGAAGAGCCAGGCCCTCGACCGGCGCCCGCACCCGGCGGGTGAGCTCACAGCCAGCGCGGCGGTTCGAGACCCGCGTCGGGCGGTGTCTGGCCGAGATTGCCCGGGTTGGTCGGGGCGATGGCGGAGGATCGAGCGCCAGGTCGGCGGTCGGACGTGAGCGGAGCGCCGCCGGCGTCGATTTCCGCCGCGGCGGCGCGTGCGTCGATGGCATGCGCTCCAGCCGGCACGACCGCGCCGCCGGGCTGTCGCGGCGCCGGCACGCCGATCGACCGGCGGCGCCCGCCCGCGGCGGGCACCCGGCCTGCGGCGGGCACCCGGCCTGCGGCGGGCACCCGGCCTGCGGCGAGCACCCGGCACGCGGCGAGTGGCCGGAGTCGGTGAGTGGGTGCGGAACGGCCCGGGAGCAGGGAAATCACGCTCCCGGGCCGTCGCGGGGACTGCTACTTCTTGTTGAGGCCGTCGAGGCCCTTGTCGAGGCCCGCCCGGCGGAGTGCGTCGGCGAGGGCGCTGTTCTGCAGGCCGCCACCGTCGCGCTGGCGACCGCCACCGCCGCCGCGGGAGTCGCTGCCGCGGCCGCCCGAGCCACCACGCTGGCCGCCGGACCCGCCGGCGCCGCCCGAGCCGCCGCCGCGCTGGCCGCCGCCGGTGCCCGCACCGCCCGAGCCGCGGCCGCCGCCCGAGCTGCGGGGACCGCCGCCGCCCTGGCCGCCGCGGCCGCCAGGCGCTCCCGCGCCGCGCTGGCCGCCGGAAGGGCCGCCGCCGGGGGCGCCGGACTGCTGGGCCTCGTCGTCGAGGCGCAGGGTGAGGGAGATGCGCTTGCGGGGGATGTCGACGTCGAGGACCTTGACGCGCACGATGTCGCCGGGCTTGACGACCTCGCGGGGGTCCTTCACGAACGTGTAGGACAGCGCCGACACGTGGACCAGGCCGTCCTGGTGGACGCCGACGTCGACGAAGGCGCCGAACGCCGCCACGTTGGTGACCACGCCTTCCAGCAGCATGCCGGGGGTGAGGTCGGAGATCTTCTCGACGCCGTCGGCGAAGGTGGCGGTCTTGAAGGCGGGGCGGGGGTCGCGGCCCGGCTTCTCCAGCTCCTTGAGGATGTCGGTGACGGTCGGCAGGCCGAAGGTGTCGTCGACGAAGTCGGCCGGATTCAACCGGGCCAGGGCCGTGCCGTTGCCGATGAGGGCCTTCATGTCGGTGCCGGTCGCGGCCAGGATGCGGCGGACCACCGGATAGGCCTCGGGGTGGACGCTGGAGGAGTCCAAGGGGTCGTCGCCGTCGGGGATGCGCAGGAAGCCCGCGCACTGCTCGAACGCCTTCGGGCCGAGCCGGGCCACGTCCTTGAGGGACTTGCGCGAGCGGAAGGGCCCGTTCGCGTCGCGGTGCGCGACGATCGCGTCGGCCAGGCTGCCGCCGATGCCCGAGACGCGGGTCAGCAGGGGCGCGGAGGCCGTGTTGACGTCGACGCCGACGCCGTTGACGCAGTCCTCGACCACCGCGTCGAGGGAGCGCGACAGCTTCG
This sequence comes from Dactylosporangium sp. NPDC050588, assembly GCF_040654975.1. Taxonomy (NCBI): domain Bacteria; kingdom Bacillati; phylum Actinomycetota; class Actinomycetes; order Micromonosporales; family Micromonosporaceae; genus Dactylosporangium; species Dactylosporangium sp. NPDC050588. The sequence goes on from NZ_JBFAJA010000095.1 coordinate 5,399, forward strand.
ACTCGGACAGGTCGTGCTGGTACTGCCCGACGCCGATGGACTTGGGGTCGATCTTCACCAGCTCGGCGAGGGGGTCCTGCAGGCGGCGGGCGATGGAGACGGCGCCGCGCAGCGACACGTCCATGCCGGGCAGCTCCTGCGCGGCGAAGGCCGAGGCCGAATACACCGACGCGCCGGCCTCGGAGACCATCACCTTGGTGACGTTGAGCTGCGGGAACTGCTTGATCAGGTCGGCGGCGAGCTTGTCGGTCTCACGGGAGGCGGTGCCGTTGCCGATCGAGATCAGCTGGACGTCGTGCTTCTGGCAGAGGGCGGCGAGGATCGCGAGCGACTCGTTCCACTTGTTCTGCGGCACGTGCGGGTAGATCGTGTGCGTGTCGACGACCTTGCCGGTGGCGTCGACGACGGCGACCTTCACGCCGGTGCGGAAGCCCGGGTCGAGGCCCATCGTGGCGCGGGTGCCGGCCGGCGCGGCGAGCAGCAGGTCGCGCAGGTTGGCGGCGAAGACCCGGACCGCCTCCTCCTCGGCCGCCTGCCACAGCCGCATCCGCAGGTCGATCCCGAGGTGGACGAGGATGCGGGTGCGCCAGGCCCAGCGGACCGTGTCGTTGAGCCACTTGTCGCCGGGCCGGCCCTCGTCGCGGATGCCGAACTTCGAGGCGATCGTCGGCTCGTACAGCGACGGGAGATCAGGATCCTGGGTGGGCTCCAGCACCAGGTCCAGCATCTCCTCCTTCTCGCCGCGGAACATGGCGAGGATGCGGTGCGAGGGCAGCTTGGTGAAGGGCTCGCTGAAGTCGAAGTAGTCGGAGAACTTCGCCCCGTCGGCCTCCTTGCCGTCGCGCATCTTCGACACGAGGCGGCCCTGCCCCCACATCGTCTCGCGCAGCGAGCCGATGAGGTCGGCGTCCTCGGAGAAGCGCTCGACCAGGATCGCCCGCGCCCCGTCGAGGGCCGCGGCGGCGTCGGCGACGCCCTTGTCGGGGTCGACGAAGACCGCGGCGGCGGCGAGCGGCTCGACGGTGGGGTCGGCGAGCAGCCCGTCGGCGAGCGGCTCCAGGCCGGCCTCGCGGGCGATCATCGCCTTGGTCCGCCGCTTCGGCTTGTACGGCAGGTAGATGTCCTCGAGCCGGGCCTTGGAGTCCGCGGCCATGATCTGCGCCAGCAGGGCGTCGTCGAGCTTGCCCTGGGTGCGGATCGACTCGATGATCGCCGTCCGGCGCTCCTCCATCTCCCGGAGGTAGCGCAGCCGCTCCTCCAGGGTGCGCAACTGGGTGTCGTCGAGCATCTCGGTCGCTTCTTTGCGATACCGGGCGATGAAGGGCACGGTCGCGCCGCCGTCGAGCAGCTCGACCGCGGCGGCCACCTGCCGCTCCCTGACACCGAGCTCTTCGGCGATCCGCGCCTGAATGGAGGTCGTCACGATCCTGCATTCTGCCCCACCCGCCACGCCCGTCGCGAAGGCAGCGCGCCGGTGAAGCCGAACGGGGACCGAACGTAGCGGGAAGGAAGCCCAACGTGACCTGGAAAAGTCGGAGAGAAAGCGTTATTGACCCTGAGCTGCTTCGTCTCCTGAATAGTTCGACAGGAGGATGCGGATGGGCACGGCCACGGTGATCGCGGCGCGGGACGGTGACCAGCGGGCGCTTGACGCCCTGGTCGCCGAGTACCTGCCGCTGATCTACAACATCGTCGGGCGGGCGTTGCAGGGGCACGCCGACGTCGACGACGTGGTGCAGGAGACCATGCTCCGGATCGTCGACGGGCTGCCGCGGCTGCGTGAGCCGGAGAGCTTCCGGTCGTGGGCCGTGGCCATCGCGATGCACCAGGTCAGGGACCGGCACCGCAGGCAGACCCAGGCGCCGCTGGTCGGTGACTGGGCCGACCCGACCGACACCGCGGACCCGGGCGCCGACTTCGCCGACCTCGCGATCACCAGGCTGCGCCTGTCGGGGCAGCGCCAGGAGGTCGCGGAGGCGACCCGGTGGCTCGACCACGACGACCGGGAGCTGCTGTCGCTGTGGTGGCTGGAGGCCGCCGGGCAGCTGGAGCGCGACGAGGTCGTCGAGGCACTGCACATCACCAGGCAGCACGCGGCGGTGCGGATCCAGCGGATGAAGGCGCAGCTCGACGCGGCCCGCGCGGTCGTGCGGGCACTCGCCGTGCGGCCCCGCTGCCCCGAGCTGCAGGCGATCGTGACCAGCTGGGACGGGCGGCCGAGCGCGCTGTGGCGCAAGCGGCTGGCCCGCCACACCCGCGAGTGCCAGCGGTGCGACCGGGCGTGGACCGACATGGTCGCCGCGGAGCGCCTCCTCGCCGGGATCTCGCTGGTGCCGGTCCCGTTCGTGTTCAGCGCGGCGGCGGCCAAGACCGGAGCGCTGACGCTGGGTGGGAGTGGCTTCAAAGCGCTCATCGCGGGCTGGTTCGGCGCCGCGAAGCCGGCCCTCGCGGGCGTCGCCGCGACCGTCGCGATCGCGGGGGCGGCCGGCGCCGTCTACGTGGCCACCAGCGGCGAGCAGAAGCCCGCGGTCGTGTCCCAGCCGGGGGAGTCGCCGTCCGCACAGCAGGGCCAGAGCGCGAGCCCCGCCGTACAAATTCCGAGCAGCGCTCCACCGTCGAGCGCGACCCCCTCGAAACAAGCGCTGCCGCCGGCTGTGAAGAGCCCGAAGAAGGGCATCAGCACCAACGGCAAGGTCAACTTCAATCAGGCGGCCGTCAAGGACATGAAGGCCGGCTGGTACTACAACTGGTCGCCGGCGCCGAGCTTCGGCGCGACCAGCGGCGTCGAGTTCGTGCCGATGGTGTGGGGCACCGCGAACGTCGACGCCGACGTCGCCAAGGCCAAGCAGAACGGCAAGGTGCTGCTCGGGTTCAACGAGCCCGACCTCAAAGAGCAGTCGAACATGAGCCCCGAGCAGGTCCTCGACCTGTGGCCGAAGCTGCAGGCGTCCGGCCTGCGGCTCGGCAGCCCGTCCGTCGCGTACGGCGGCGACACCCCCGGCGGCTGGCTCGACCGCTTCATGAGCGGGGCGAAGCAGCGCGGCTACCGGGTCGACTTCATCACGCTGCACTGGTACGGCGGCGACTTCGGACCGGACGCGCCGAACCAGCTCAAGCGCTACCTGCAGAACGTGTACAACCGGTACAAGCTGCCCATCTGGCTGACCGAGTACGCGCTGATGCGGTTCGAGAACGGCACCGTCTACCCGACCGTGGACCAGCAGGTCAGCTTCGTGAAGAGCTCCACGGCGATGCTCGAAGGACTGTCGTTCGTCGAACGGTATGCCTGGTTCATCCTGTACAGCTCGAAAACGGGCGACACCGGTCTCTACAGCAACGGCACCACCCCGACCGGGGTGGGCGCCGCCTATCGCGCAGCAGGAGGATGATCATGGACGCGAGGTCGGGTGGGGCCGCCACACTGCTCGGTGCGCTCAACGACGCCTGTGAGGATTTCCAGCGGTACGGGCAGCAGGTCGCCGCCACGCACGGCCCCATGCACTGGGAGCTGATCGGTCGCATCGGACCCGGTGAGGCGCCGTTCGCCCTGGTCGGCGTGGTGCTGCGGTACGACCGGACCACCGTCGACCTCGGCGTCGACCTATGGGTGCGGGAGGGCGCGTTCGAGGTCAGCGGCTACGGCACGGTCGACGGCCGGCGGCTGCTCATCGACCTGCCCGACGTGCTGACCGAGGACCTCGACGAGGCGATCGACGTGCTCCGCGAGTACACCCGGCGGCTGTGCTCCTACCGCAACGTGCTGGACGACGTCGCGTAACCGCCGCCGCTCACGCAACAGCGTGGCGAGCGCGAGCAGGCCCACCGCCGTGGTCGCCGCGCCGCAGGCGGCGAACGTGGCCGGTGCCCCGACGGCCTGCACCAGCGGGGCGCCCAGCAGCGTGCCGAGGGGCGTGGCCACGACGAGCACCGCCCCGCGGGCCGCCAGCACCGGCGGGAGCCGCCCGGCCGGCACCGTGCGCTGGACCAGGGACATGCTGGTCGTCGGGTACGGCGCCCACACGAGCCCGGCCAGCCCGAGCGCGATCATGTGTCCCCACAACGGGAGCGGGAGGCCGAGCGGCATGAGCAGCAGGCCGAAGGCGATCACCACGCCGATCATGACCGGCCACAGCGCCAGCCGCCGCAGGTGGCCGGTGACGACGGCGCCGATGACCGCGCCGACGCCGAACGCCATGTACACCAGCCCGATCTCGTCCACGGAGGACACGAACAGCGGCATCGCGACCGGCAGCGGGCCGAACAGCAGGAAGAACCAGAACGTCAGCACCATCGGCCCGCGCAGGCGGGGATCCCGGCGGATCGCCGCGAAGCCCTCGCTGCGTCCGTCCGCCGTCCCGCCGGCCGCCTCGGCGCCCGGCGTGTCGGCCTTGATCTGCAGGAACGACACGGCCAGGACGGCGAACGTGGCGGCGTCGACCGCGAGGACCGTGGGCGCGCCGAGGAAGGCGATCAGCAGCCCGGCGATCGCCGGCCCGGCCACCGTCGAGGCCTCCACGATGGCGGTGAGCAGCGCGTTCGCCGGCAGGTGCAGCGGGGCCGGCAGGACCTGCGCGATCACGGTGTACCGCCCGGCCGAGCCCCACGCCGACAGCAGCGCCGACAGGGCGAGCAGCGTCACGTACCGGCCGATCGACAGCCCGCCGCAGGTGGACAGCAGCGCGACGGTCCCCAGCAGCGCCGCCCGCAGGGCGCCGTCCCACGCGACGAGCAGCGCGGCGCCACGGTTGCGCAGCAGCGGCGCGAACACGACCGTGCCGACGGCGCCGGGCAGCGTGAACGCGGCGACGGCGAGCCCGACCCACAGTCCCCGCGCGTCCGCGGGCGCCAGCTGCAGCGCCAGCCACCCGACGGCGACCGCGCTCATGCCGTCACCCAGGGCTGAGAGCACCAGCCCCGGCAGGACCCGGTTGAGCACGGGGTGCCGGATCACCTGTAGATAGGGAGACATCGATTGATTCTCGCCCATGCGCTGGGCATTCTCCAAGAATGATGGTTAGGCGCGTAACGCTCGCCACACGGGGTATCCGGAAGCCATGGTCAACTTCGGTTACACACTGATGTGTGAGCAGACCGGGCCCAGCGAACTCGTCGACGACGCGGTGCGCGCGGAGGAGGCGGGGTACGACTTCGCGGCCGTCTCGGACCACTTCAACCCGTGGCTCGTCGAGCAGGGGCACTCGCCGTTCGCCTGGTCGGTGCTCGGCGCCGCGGCGTACGCCACCCAGAACCTCGAACTGATGACCATGGTGACCTGCCCGACCCGCCGCTACCACCCCGCGGTCGTGGCCCAGCAGGCGGCGACGGTCGGCGCGATGTCACAGGGCCGCTTCACGCTCGGCCTCGGCTCGGGGGAGAACCTCAACGAGCACGTCGCCGGCGCGTGGCCGCACCGCACCCAGCGCCACGAGATGCTCGCCGAGGCCATCGAGATCATCAGGCCGCTGCTGGCCGGCGAGACCGTGCACCACGGCGGCACCTACTTCGACGTGCCCGAGGCGCGGCTGTGGGACCGCCCCGACGAGGGCGTGCCGGTCGTCCTGGCCGTCTCCGGCGACGATTCGATGCACCTGGCGGAGCCGCTCGACGGCACCGTCGCCGTCACGCCCGACGCGTCGCTGCGGCTGCCGGGCCGGCCCGCCTACGGGCAGGTCGCGCTCTGCTATGGGCCCGACGAGTCGGAGTGCCGCAAGCGGGCCCTGGACCAGTGGCGCTGGTTCGGCCTGCAGTGGCCGGTCCTCGCCGAGCTGCCGGACCAGCGCGCGTTCGACGACGCCGCCGCGTTCGTGACGGAGGACGACGTCGCCGCGGCCGTGCCGTGCGGCCCCGACGTGGACCGGCACGTCGCGGCGGTCCGCAAGTACGTCGACGCCGGCTTCACCCACGTCGCGCTGGTCCAGATCGGCGGCGGCCACCAGGAGGAGTTCCTGACCTGGTCGCGCTCCGAGCTCCTCCCGGCGCTGCACGCGACGGCCGGCGCGTAACCGCCGGCCGCCTCTACACGCCGCCGGGGCGCAGCCGCGGGAGCCTGGAGTCGACGTCCGGCACCGAGTAGCCCAGCGCGCGCAGGCGGCTCGACACGTCCTCGATCGGCTTGCGGATCTTCTGCGCCGCGGCGAGGAGATGGTTGAGCGGCACCGGCTGGCTCGCGTCCAGCCACGGGCGGGAGCCGTCCAGGTCGGTGCTGGCGAGGAGGAGGTCGTTGGGCTTCACCGAGTCGACCTGGATGCTGCTGAGGTCGACGTCGACGTTGTAGCCCAGCGTCTCCAGCCGCGCCGCGATCTCGTGCACCGGCCGGCGCACCCGGCGGGCCGCCTGCAGCAGGTGCGGCAGCGGCACCTGCTCGTCGAGGTCCAGCCACGGCTGCGAGCCGTCCAGGTCCCGGCTGGTGATCAGCAGGTCGTCGGGCTCCACCTGGTCCAGCGACGGGCCCGCGCCGTGCAGGCTCACCGCGTAGCCGAGGAACGTCAGCCGGGCCGCGATGTCGTGCACGCTGCGCCGGGTCCGCTGCGCCGCCCGCAGGATGCGGATCGTCGGGACCGCCTTCATCGGGTCCAGCCACGGGTCCGAGCCGTCGAGGTCCTCGCTGGTGATCGTCAGGTCGTCGGGCTCCAGGTGGTCGATCAGGATCGCGTCCGGGTCGACGTCGACGCGGTACCCGACGGCGGCGAGCCTGGTGGCCACGTCGGCGACGTCACGGCCGGTCGCCTCCGTCGCGCGCAGCAGGTGGATCAGCGGCACCGGCCGCGCCGGGTCCAGCCACGGCTGCGAGCTGTCCAGGTCGCGGCTGGCCAGCTGCAGGTCCTCCGGCTCCAGCTTCACGGTCTCCAGGGCGTCGAGGTTGCCCCCGAGCGTGAACCCGAAGGCGCGCAGCCGCGCCACCACCTCCGCCACCGGCCGGCCGGTCCGCTCGGCGGCGCGCAGCACGTGCACCGGCGCCACCTCCTCGTGCAGGTCCAGCCACGGTGACGTGCTGTCCAGGTCGCGGGAGATGAGCACCAGGTCGTCGGGCTCGACGGTCAGCGCCTCCCAGCCGGGCTCCAGCGGGTAGCCGAGCAGCGCCAGCCGCGCCGCGGTCTCGTCGGCCGGCAGGTCGACCTTGTGCGCGGCGCGCAGTATGTGCAGCCGCGTCACCGGCTCCCGCGGGTCGAGCCACGGGTGCGAGCCGTCGAGGTCCCGGCTGGCGATCGTCAGGTCCTTCGGGCCGAACTGCTCGATCGGCAGCATGTCCACGTCGACGTCCACGTCGAAGCCCAGCTGCCGCAGCCTCGCGACGATCTCCTGGATGGGGCGGCCCGTCTTGTGTGCCGCCCGCAGCAGGTGTACGAGATGCACCGGCTGGTCCGGGTGCATCCAGGGACGGGTCCCGTCGACGTCGCGGCTGGTGAACACCAGGTCGTCGGGGTCGACGCCCACCTGCGCGGCGCCCACCGACGGCTCGTAGCCCAGCTGGTCGAGCCGGGCCGCGATCTCCGGCGCGCTCCGCCCGGTCTTGCGCGCCGCCCGCACCAGGTGCACCAGCGGCACGATGTCGACCGGGTCCAGCCAGGGGCCGGTGCCGTCGACGTCGACGCTGAGCAGCAGCGCGTCCGACGGCCGGGAGCGCAGCGCCCGCTTCCAGTCCGCGCCCGGCTTGAGCACCTTGCGGTAGCGCCCGCCGGCGGCGAGCGCGGTCAGCCGCCACTCGACCAGCTCGTCGGGGCCGCCGACCGGCCCGTCGTTGGCCACGAAGCAGCCGGTGACGGACGCGTCGACGGTCTCGCCGTCCATGTCCCACCTACCGTGGCCGCGCTCGATCGCCTGCTCGAAGATGAGGTCCGCGACCAGCGGCCGGATCGGCGCCAGGCGGCACAGCCACTCGTAGCCGAGCAGCGTCGTGCCCGGCGCGGTCAGGGCCGGCACCGCCTCCCACAGCAGCCGGTCGACGTCGTCCTCGCGGTACGCCAGGATCTTCGTCCGGTCGACCGACAGCCGCGGCGCGAGGTCCCGGTTCAGGTTGACCACCGCGCCGAAGATCTCCTTGCCGGCGTAGAGACCGTCGGCGAGCAGCGCGCCGGTGCCCTTGCACCACCACACCCGCGACCCCTCGGCCGCGACCACGCCGACGCCGACACCCTCCTCGTCCTCGTCCTCGTCGTCGAGGGCGGTCGCCGCCTCCGACAGCTCCCCGGGCGCCCACTGCTGGGTCTCGACGCCGTCGGTCGCGTCGGTGCCGAACTCGGCCACCCACAGCAGCTTGCGCAGCTCCTCCACCGACGCGACGGTCACGCCGTCGCGCAGGTGCAGCCGCACCGTGGTGCCCGAGTCGGTGCCAGGCCCCAGGTCCTGGATGCGGAACAGGCTGCCCGGCCCCGCGATCGACACCCGCAGCCGCTCGCCGGCCTGCCCGTCGCGGCCCATCCGGCAGGTCTCGACGGTCAGCTCGTCGGCGAGCATGAAGTAGCTGAGCACGCCGATGCCGAACCGGCTGTTGGGGAACAGCTGCACCGGCGGGTCGAGCCGGGCCCACTCGGCCTGCTCCTCGAGGAACTCCGGCAGGTCCGCCAGCCGCACGCCGGCCTGCGAGAACACCTCGCTCAGCTCGCGGACGCCCATGCCGATGCCGTTGTCCACGCAGTCCAGGAACGGCCGGCCGGACTCGTCGACGCCCTGCTCGAAGCGGATCCGGCCGCTCCACGCGTCGGGGGCCGCGGCGGTGGTGCGGGCCAGGAACTCGGTGCGCGCCTCCCGGTAGCGGCACGCGTCGAGGGCGTTCTGGTACAGCTCCCGGATCGCCAGGGCGGGGTCGCCGTAGAGCTGCTCGCCCATCAGCAGCTCCCGCACCCGGTCCTCGGCGAGCCGGAACCGCACGCCCGCGGACTGGTAGGCCGGGACACCGCCGACGACCGCCGGGCGCACCTCGTCGGTCGCGGCCCGGTTGGGCAGGTGCCGCAGCGCGGCCAGGGAGTCGTCCCGGGCCGCCGCCCGCTGGGCCTCGGCGAGCAGCTGGTTGAGCGTCTCGATGTGGACGCGCAGCGCCACCTCGATCGAGGGGTGGGCGCAGTCGGCGGCGAGCACCAGCGTCGCGCCGCGCAGGTCCCAGCGGGCCGCGTGCACCGTCTCGATCACCTGGCCCGGCGTGACCGGGTCGCCGATGCCGAGGTGCTCGCCGATGACCTCCGGCAGGACCGTCGCCTCGATCGCCAGCCAGCGGGCGATCGTCAGCAGGAACGCGACCAGCCGCTCCCGCGTGCCGTGCCGGTCCTGCGAGACCAGCGCCTCGGGCCGGTCGTGCCGGTTGAGGAACGCCGGGTCGGCGCGGATCGCCCGCAGCAGCTCCGCCAGGCGCTTCTGCGGCTCGTCGTCCAGCGCGCCCGCCAGGTCCTGCGTCTGGCCCTCCGGCCCCCTGATCAGCGCCTCGATCGTCGCCGGCTGATACGCGGCGGGGCGCCGGCCGATCCACCGGTGCAGCAGCCACCAGCCGAGCTCCGCGGCCGCCTCCCGCCGGCCCGCGCGGATCGCGACGAGGGCGCGGCGGTGCGGCTGCGCGTAGGTCTGGGAGAACCGCTCGAACGCGGCCCGGTCGCTGGACGCGTCCTGGGACGGCTCGAGGTCGCCGGGGTGCACCCCGCGCTCGGCGGCGGCGATGCCGGCCCACAGCGCGTCGTGCAGGAACGGGGTCGTCACCAGCAGTGCCGCCTCGGCGCCGGTGAGCCGCTCGCCCTCCGGCAGGAAGCCGACCAGGCTCTTCACCTGCTCCGACATGCGCAGCGCGAAGTCGCCGTCCTGCCACGGGTCGTCGGGCAGTGCGGCCGCGGACCGTCTGCGCGCCGCGGCGAGCTGGCGCACGAGCGTCACCGCGCGGTCACGGTGGGCCGCGCCGTCGGTCACCCGCCCCCACACCTCGTGCTGTGCAGCGAACGTTTCCCAGCCGTCAGGAGCCATGCGGGAAAACTTACCGGCCAATCGCAACGGACCGCTCCTGTTGGGGCCGAACGGCCGGTCGCGCGTTGTTGCTTTCGCAGGCTACGGTGCAGCGGGCAGTGATGGTCGTTGGAAGGAGCACGTCGGGTATGTCCGTCGCTGAAGACGGCAACGAGCAGGAACCGCGTGCGGACCGGGCGGCGCGGCATCGCGTCCCGCCGACGGCCTCCGCGACCGCGAAGGTCCCCCTCCTGCCGGAGCCGTTCAACCCGGCGAAGCCGACGTTCCCGGCCGGCGCGGCGATCCCCCGCCAGCGGCGCGGCGGCCCCACGGCGATCGCGACCGCTTCGATCCCGGTCACTCCCGTCGAGGACGACCGGCCGGACTTCGACGCCCTCTTCGCGGACGCCCTGGGCGACGAGCCCGAACCCGAGCCGGAACCCGCTCCGGCCCCGTCGTCCGAGGCGCCGTCCCTCGACACCGTCGCTCCTGACGCCGATGGTCCTGACGCGGCCGGTCCGGAGACCGATGATCCTGAACAGGGGGACGACCCGGCGACCGTCGGGACGCTCGCCGGTGAGCTCAGGGCGAGCGCCGCGGAGTCGCTGCCGCCGGTCGACGAAGAACCCGCCGAGCCCCTTGTGCCCGCTGTGCCCGTGGCGCTGGCCAAGCCCGCCGCCGAGGCCCCGGCGCTCGTGGACCCGGCCGCCTTCGATCCGGCCGGGCTCGACCCGGCCGCCGACGAGCCGGAGGATGCCGCTGTACCGGCGGCGCCGCCGGTCGGGGTGGCGCCGGTGCTGCTGGCCCCCGACGACTCGCCGACCGTGGCCGACTACGTGCCGCCGGCCATCGCGATCGTCACCGACGACCCCGCCGACACCGACGACGGCCCCGACTACCGCGGCGCCCGCCGCCGGAACGCCGCCTGGCGCCGGTACCCGGTCGGCGCGGTCGCCGTCGCCGTCCTCATCCTGCTGGTCACCGCCGCGGTCGTGCTGCAGCTGGTCAGCAGCGGCGACCACGGCACCCCGGTCTCCGCCGACGCCAGCCCGCAGCGCTACCCGGGCATCGGCGGCCTGCCGGAGCTGACCCGCGACGCCGGCGCGTCACCGTCCGCGACCCCGTCGGGCACCCGGTCGTCGGCGAGCCCGACGCCGAGCCGGTCGAAGTCCTCGGCACCCGCCGTCCCGCCGCCGAGCGCCTCGGCGTCCCCGTCGAAGCCGGCCAGCGCCGCCCCGCCGCCACCGCCGCAGGTGACGACGGGCCAGCTCGTCGGCGTCGGCTCGCGCATGTGCCTCGAGTACCGCTCCGGCCAGAACAACCAGGCCGTCATCGACGCCTGCGACCGCGCCGGCTCGCGCAACACCAACCAGCGCTGGACGATCCGGCCGGACGGCAGCATCCGCGCCGACGGCGGCTGCCTCGACGTCGCCAACGCCGGCAAGGGCAACGGCAACGCCGTCCAGCTCTACTCCTGCAACGGCACCGTCGCCCAGCAGTGGACCTTCCGGGGTGACGGCACGCTGGTCAACCCCAACTCGGGCCGCTGCCTCGACGTCGCCAACGGCGGCACCGGGGCCGGCACCCAGGTCATCATCTGGGACTGCACCGGCGCCGCCAACCAGCGGTGGACCCGCCAGCCCTTCTGACGCACCGTCGCGTCACCGGGACGGTCTGGGGATCAGGAGGCTCGCCGCGGTGGCCACGAGGGTGGCGACGGCGAGGGTCAGGTCGGTGGTCGCGGCCGCCGACGGGGACGGGACCAGGGACAGGTACACGCTGCCGAAGGTGGCGACACCCAGGACGGCGGCGAGCTGGGTGACGGTGGCGACGACACCGCTGGCGTCGCCGGCGAGCGCCGGCGGGACGTGGGTCAGGGCGACCCCGATCAACGGGCTGAAGGCGGCGCCCAGGCACAGGCCGTAGAGGGCGCTCACCGAGAGGTAGGCGACGCCCAGCGGGCGGCCGTCGCGGATGGTCCAGGCCATCCAGGCGTACGTGACGGTGACGACGACCAGGGCGACGGTGATCGCGGGGCGGTGCCAGGACGCCGGGAGACGGCGCCAGTTCAGGCTGCTGAGACCGAAGGCCAGGGCGGCGGGGACCAGGACCAGGCCGGCCTTCGCGGGCCCGTAGCCCAGGTCCGACTGGGTGTGCAGGCCGAGCGTGAAGAGGAAGCCGGCGTAGGAGGCCATCACGGCCAGGATCGCCAGGGCCGCCGGCACCAGGCCCGGTGAGCGCAGGACCACGCCCGAGATGAGCGGCGCCGGGCTGCGGCGCTGGACGAGCGCGAACGCGGCGAAGAGGGCGGCGCTCAGGGCGAGACCGGCCCAGGTCCACGGCGGCCAGCCGGACCCGTGGCCCAGGACGAGCGGCAGGACCAGGGTGAACACCGCGGCGGCGAGGGTCAGCACGCCGAGCGGGTCCAGGCGGCGGGTGTCGGTGCCGGGGTCGGACGGCAGATGGCGGCGGCCGAGCAGGAGCAGGATCACGCCGATCGGGACGTTGACCAGGAAGACGGGGCGCCAGGCGGTGCCGAAGAGGTCGGCGCCGGTGAGGAAGCCGCCGGCGGACTGGCCGACAACGGCCGCGCCGGCGAGGACGGCGCCATAGAGGCCGAGGGCGCGGGTGCGGGCGGGGCCGGCGAAGGTGCGCTGGATGATGCTGAACACCTGCGGCACCATCAGGGCGGCCGCGATCCCCTGCAGCAGGCGGCAGGCGATCAGCGTGCCGGTCGACGGGGCGAGGCCGCACAGCAGCGACGCGGCGGTGAAGCCGGCCAGGCCGGCCCGGAAGGTGCGGCCGTGGCCGTGGCGGCCACCGAGGCGGGCGCCGGTGACGAGCAGGACGGCGTAGGCGATGGCGTAGCCGGCGACGACCAGCTGCAGGCCGGCGCCGGAGGCGCCGAGGTCGGTGCGGATCGACGGCACCGCCACGTTGACGATCGAGACGTCGAGGACGGCCATGAACTGCCCGCCGAGGATGGTCGCCAGAAGCACGCCACCGGTCCGTGCGGTGGCCGGCGGGCTGTCGGTTAGAACGGTCATGGAGCCACCCTCCGGCGGCGCCGGTGCCGGTGAGGAGAGCCCGCTCATCCTGGTACCGGCAGCACCTGGCACCGGGATGGGCGCCGCCCGAAGATGGAGGCATGACGACGTCCCGCGCCGAGCTGGCCGCGTTCCTGCGCTCGCGACGGGCCAGGATCAGCCCCGCCGACGTGGGCCTGCCGCCGGGCTTCCGGCGCAGGACGCCGGGGCTGCGCCGGGAGGAGCTGGCGCAGCTCGCCGGGGTGGGCGTCACCTGGTATACGTGGCTGGAGCAGGGCCGCCCGATCAACGCGAGCGTGCAGGTCCTGGACGCGATCGCGCGCACGTTGCGGCTCGACGAGGCCGAGCGGGAGCACCTGTACCGGCTGGCCGACGTCCCCGCGTTCACCGCGCAGCCCGCCGGCTGCCCCCTCGAGCCGCAGGTGCAGCTGATCCTGGACAGCCTGACGCTGCCCGCCTGTGTCTACAACGGACGGTACGACCTGCTCGCCTGGAATCCCGTCTACGCCGGCCTTTTCCCGGATCTCGTGAGCCGGAAAGAAACCGAGCGGAATGCCTTATGGCATTTGTACATGACGCCGAATTGCTGCATGCCATTCGTGAATCTGGCCGATGAGCTGCCGTTGATGACGGCGACGATGCGGGCCAACTTCGCCCGGCATCTCGGCGAGCCGGCCTGGGAGAATCTCGTGCGCGACCTGTCCGCGGCCAGCCCGGCGTTCGCGGCGGCGTGGCAGTCGCACGACGTGGCCGTGCCCGGCAGCCGGTTGAAGATCTTCCGCCACGCGGACGTCGGTGACCTGCGGCTTTCCACCCAGAGCATGCTGCTCGCGGGGACGCCCGAGGCCCGGCTCATCGTCTACACCCCGGCCGACGAGGCGACCGCGGCCGGGCTGGCGGGGCTTCCCGGGCTGCGTCCGTTGACCGGCGCGTGTACCGGACATGGTGTGGCTCTATCCCGGGACGCCCTGCGCCGCTAGTTTGTTAGGTAACACAACGAACCACCGCACGGGCCGGTCGACTCCTCGGCGGGATGACCCCGGTCCCATTACGCACGGCGGTTTCGGCGAACCGCTTTGCGCAGCGACCTGTGTCCACCCCGCACAAGGAGCTCCGTGTTCACCCAACGCCGGCGCGCGGCACGCGCGCTATTCAGCCTTGCCTGTTTATCCCTGACCACGACCGCGGCCGTCGCACTCCCGGCTGTCGCATCCGCTGAAACCGTCCCCGTCCAGGCGCCCCAGGCGCCGCAGGCGCAGGCCGTCGAGCCGTTCGACGTGCTCGTCTTCTCCAAGACCGCCGGGTTCCGGCACGATGCCATCCCCGCCGGCATCACCGCCATCAAGCAGCTCGGTGCCGCCAACGGCTTCACCGTCGACACCACCGAGGACGCCGGCGCGTTCACCGACGCCAACCTCGCCAAGTACGAGGTCGTCGTCTGGCTGTCCACCACCGGCGACGTGCTCGACGCCACCCAGCAGGCCGCGTTCGAGCGCTACATCCGGGCCGGCGGTGGCTACGCCGGCGTCCACGCCGCGAGCGACACCGAGTACGACTGGCCCTGGTACGGCGAGCTCGTCGGCTCGTACTTCACCAGCCACCCGGCGCAGCAGCAGGCGACCATCAAGGTCGAGGACCCGGCGCACCCGTCCACAAAGGACCTGCCGGACCGCTGGAGCCGCTACGACGAGTGGTACAACTTCCGCGCCAACCCGCGCGGCAAGGTGCACGTCCTGGCCAGCCTCGACGAGACCAGCTACACGCCGGGGACCGGGGCCATGGGCGCGGACCACCCGTTCTCGTGGTGCCGCGACTACGACGGCGGGCGCTCCTGGTACACCGGCGCCGGCCACACGCAGGAGTCCTACAGCGACCCGCTGTTCCTCTCGCACCTGCTCGGCGGCATCGAGACCGCCGCGGGCGTGCTGAAGTCGGACTGCAGCGCCACGCTGACCAGCAGCTTCGAGAAGGTCACGCTGGACAGCAACACCAACAACCCGATGGAGCTCGCGATCGCCCCAGACGGCCGCGTGTTCTACATCGAGCGGGACGGCCGGGTGCAGATCGTCAAGCCCGACACCCACACCACCGTCACGGCCGCCACGATCCCGGTGTTCACCGGCAACGAGGACGGCCTGCTCGGCATCACCCTCGACCCGGGCTTCGCCCAGAACCACTGGGTCTACCTGTACTACGCGCCCAACGGCGGCGGCCCGCGCAACGTGCTGAGCCGCTTCACGGCCGTCGGTGACACGCTCGACCTGAGCAGCGAGAAGCAGCTGCTGCAGGTCGACACGCAGCGCAACACGTGCTGCCACGCCGGCGGGACCATGACGTTCGACAGCGCCGGCAACCTGTACCTCGCGACCGGTGACAACACGAACCCGTTCGAGTCCGACGGCTACGCCCCGATCGACGAGCGGGCCGGCCGGCAGGACTACGACGCGCAGCGCACCTCCGGCAACACCAACGACCTGCGCGGCAAGGTCATCCGGATCAAGCCGCAGGCCGACGGCACGTACACGGTCCCGCAGGGCAACCTGTTCCCGGCCGGCACGGCCAAGACCCGGCCCGAGATCTACGCGATGGGCTTCCGTAACCCGTTCCGTATCGGCGTCGACCCGAAGACCAACACGCTCTACGTCGGCGACTACGGCCCCGACGCCGGTCAGCCCAACCCGAACCGCGGCCCCGGTAACACCGTCGAGTGGAACATCGTCGGGCAGCCCGGCAACTACGGCTGGCCGTACTGCACCGGCGCGAACGTGCCCTACCGCGACTGGACGTTCCCGTCCGGCCCGGCCGGCCCCGCGTTCGACTGCGCCGCACCGGTCAACAACTCGCCCAACAACACCGGCCTGACGAACCTGCCGCCGGTCATCGCGGCGACCGTCGATTACGACTACGACGCCAACCCGCGCTTCCCCGAGATCGGTGGCGGCGGCGCACCGATGGGTGGCCCCGTCTACCGCTACAACGCCGACTCCACCTCCGAGACGAAGTGGCCGGCGTACTACGACGGCAAGGCCATCTTCGGCGAGTGGAACCAGAACAAGCTGTACACGATGCAGGTCAGCGCCGACGGTAAGTCCCTTGTGGACATCAACCAGCTGCTGGCCGGCATGAGCACGATCCGGCCGATGGACATGGAGTTCGGCTCCGACGGCTCGCTCTACCTCATCGAGTGGGGCACCGGCTTCGGCGGCAACAACGACGACTCCGGCGTCTACCGCATCGACTACATCGCCGGTGACCGGGCCCCGATCGCCCAGGCGGCGGCCAACCCGACCAGCGGCCCCGCGCCCCTGGCGGTGAACTTCTCCAGCGCCGGCTCCCGCGACCCCGACGGGCAGCAGATCACGTTCGCGTGGGCGTTCGGCGACGGCGGCACGTCCACCGAGCCCAACCCGACCCACACGTACACGAGCAACGGCAACTTCACCGCCCAGCTGACGGTCACCGACTCGGAGGGCCGCAGCGCCACCGCGAACGTGCCCGTCACCGTCGGCAACACCGCGCCGAAGGTCACCATCACGCTGCCGCCCAACGGCGGCTTCTACGAGTGGGGCGACCAGGTCGCGTTCACCGTCACCGTCACCGACCCGGAGGACGGCACGGTCGACTGCTCGAAGGTCCAGGTCCAGTACCTGCTGGGCCACGACGAGCACGCCCACCCGCTCAACCAGCTGACCGGTTGCAGCGGCACCATCCAGACGTCCCTGGCCAGCGGGCACGGCGCCGACGCGAACGTGTTCGCCGTCATCGAGGCGTCCTATGTGGACAAGGGTGGCGCCGGCGGTGCCGCTCCGCTCACCGGGCGGTCGCTGGTGCAGCTGCAGCCGAAGCGCAAGCAGGCCGAGTACTTCGCGGCCACCGGGCGGGTGCCGGGCTCGACCGCCGGCGGCGACCCGGGCGTGCGCACCGAGACGACCGGTGACCCGCAGGGCGGCTTCCAGAACATCGGCTTCGTCGAGGAGGGCGACTGGTTCTCCTTCGCCCCGGCCAACCTCACCGGCATCACCCAGCTGCGGATCCGCGCCGCGTCCAACAACGCCAGCGGCGGCACGATCCAGGTCCGCACCGGCGCGCTCGACGGTCCCGTGGTGGGCTCCGTCGCGGTGCCGGGCACGGGCGGCTGGCAGACCTATGTGGACCTGACCCTCGACGTCACCCCGAGCACCTCCAGTGGGCCGCTGTACTTCATCGCCACCGGATCGGGCGCGGGCTACAACGTGAACTGGGTCGACTTCATCGGCCGCGGCGTGACGGACAACGCGCCGCCGGTGGTCACCGCGACCGCCACCCCGCCGACCGGGACCGCGCCGTTCAACGTCGCGTTCACCGGCTCGGCCACCGACGCCGAGGGCGACACGCCGCTGACCTACGCGTGGGACTTCGGTGACGGCGGCTCGGCCACGACCGCGAACGCGAACCACACCTACACGGCACCCGGCACCTTCACCGCCACGCTGACGGTCACCGACGCGCGCGGAGCGAAGGGCTACAAGAGCGTCACCGTCAAGGCGGAGGCGCCGAACACGTCCTGCTTCGGCGCGAAGTCCGACGACTTCCTCGGGTCCACGCTGGACCGTGCGAAGTGGACGGTCGTCCGGGAGAACCAGACGTTCTCCGTCGCGGGCGGCTCGCTGATCCTGCCGACCGGCGCCGGCGACCTCTACGGCAGCCGCAACGACGCGACCAACCTGGTGCTGCAGCCGGCACCCGGCGGCGCGTGGCAGGCCACCACCAAGGTCACCCTGACCGCGGCGGAGAACTACCAGCAGGCGGGCCTGATCGTCTACGGCGACGACGACAACTACGCCAAGGTCGACCTGCTCTACAGCGGCTCCCGCCGGGTCGAGTTCATCCGGGAGAGCGCCGGCACGCCACGCAACGAGAGCGCCGACGCGATCAACGCCCAGGCCGGTGACACGTACTACGTGCGGATCGCCTCCGACGGCACCAACCTGACCGCGTCCTACTCCACCGACGGCACCACGTTCACCCCGGTCGGACGGTCCGCGGCGCTCGCCGGGATCGCCAACCCGAAGGTCGGCCTGTTCGCGCTCAACGGCGGCACCACCGCGGCGGTCGTGAACGCGAGCTTCGACTACTTCCAGCTGGTCCCGGACGAGCCGGCCGGCGCGGTCAACCCGAACGACGAGTTCACCGGGTCCACGCTGGACCACTGCCGGTGGAACGCCATCGTGCGGGAGGACTCCACGAAGTACCGGGTCGCGAACGGTGCACTGCAGATCGACGTCCCCAACGGCGACGTCTACGGTTCCGACAACTCCAACCCGTCCAACTTCATCCTGCAGAAGGCGCCCACGGGTGACTTCACGCTGGACACGAAGATCGACGGCTCGCTGTTCAACGAGCAGTACCAGCAGGGCGGCCTGATCGTCTACGGCGACGACGACAACTACGTCAAGTTCGACTTCGTCGCGGACAACCAGGCGGGTCAGACGGTCTCGCGGCGCATCGAGTTCCGCAGCGAGATCGCCGGGGCCGTGCAGAACCCGCAGCCCGGGGCGAACAACCTGACCGCCGCGGTCTGGTACCTGCGCCTGGCCAAGGTGGGTAACGTCTACACCGCCTCGTAC
Organism: Dactylosporangium sp. NPDC050588; assembly: GCF_040654975.1. NCBI lineage: Bacteria > Bacillati > Actinomycetota > Actinomycetes > Micromonosporales > Micromonosporaceae > Dactylosporangium > Dactylosporangium sp. NPDC050588. Next base: position 23,973 of record NZ_JBFAJA010000095.1, read on the forward strand.
TCGGCGGACGGCGTCACCTACACCGCGCTGGAGCCGCTCACCAACGCCGCGGTGGCGAACAGCGCCAAGGTGGGCCTGTACACCCTCGGCGCCGGGCAGAAGGCGTCGAAGCCGGCATCGTTCGACTACTTCCGGATCAGCACCGCCGTGGTGGACACGACGGCACCCGTCGCCACGTCCACTGTGGATGGTCCGCAGTCGAACGGCTGGTACACCGGGCCGGTCACCGTGACCCTCGCGGCGACCGACAACGCTGGCGGCTCGGGCGTCGACAAGATCGAGTACCAGGTCGACGCCGACAGCACCTGGACGGCCTACACCGCCCCGGTCGCCATCAGCGGTGACGGCACGCACAGCGTCAAGTTCCGCGCGTCCGACAAGGCCGGCAACGTCTCCGCCGTGCAGACGGCGACCGTGAAGATCGACGCGACCGCGCCGGTCACCACGGCGGCGTTCGCGCCGGCGTCCGACGCCGGCTGGCACAACGGGGCCACCCCGGTGACCCTCGCGGCCACCGACGCCGGCTCCGGCGTGACCAAGGTTGAGTGGTCCCTGGACGGCGGCCCCTGGACGCCGTACACGACGCCGGTCAACGTCACCGGCAACGGCCAGCACGAGCTGCTCTACAAGGCCACCGACGCGGCCGGCAACGCGGAGACGCTCAAGTCGGCGATCCTGAAGATCGACGGCACCGCGCCGACGGTCATCGTCGCCGGCCTCGCCGACGGCCAGCTCTACGGCGACAGCCAGGACGTCCGCGTCACCTGGCAGGCCATCGACCCGGTCTCCGGGATCAGGTCCGTCACCGGCTCGCTGGACGGCGGCGCCTACCAGACCGGCACCCTGCAGGCGATGTACGAGCTCGACCTCGGCCTGCACGAGCTGGTCGTCGTCGGCACCGACAACGCCGGCAACGCCACCACCAGCACCGTCCGGTTCTTCGTCACCACCTCGTTCCGGGACATGCAGAACCTGCTGGACCGGTTCAAGGCGACGAGCCGGCTGACCAGCAAGGCGTACACCCAGCTGTCGGACCAGCTCGCGAAGGTCCGCAAGTTCGAGGCGAACGGCAACGACACGAAGGCGCTGAAGGAACTGGCGACCTTCCGTGGCCTGCTGACCGCCAAGCTGGTGCCCGAGGCCGAGGTGCGCGACACGCTGATCCGCGACGCGGACGCGATGACGTTGCGGCTCGGCGGTACCCCGCCCAGCAACGCCGGCGTGAAGGCCAATGCCGGCAAGTCCCTGCAGGGCACGGGCCGGCTCGACGTGGACCCGAGCCGGGTGAAGAAGAACGGCAAGCTGTGAAGGTTGTGCTCGCGCTGCTGATGATGGCGGCGTTGACGTTCGCCCCCGGCGACCTCAGTCTCGAGGTCGCCGGGGACGGCGCCGAGGGGGTGACCGTCCGCGCGTTGAGTGCGGACGGCCGCCCCGCCGAGGGCGACATCCGTCTGGTGCTGACCGCCTCGGCGGACGGCGGCCGGACGGTGGGTCCGCTGCAGCTGAACGCTGCGGCGGAGGGGCGTGGCTTCTACACCTCGGGCCCGGTGCTCTCACCGGGCACGTGGACCGTCAAGGTCACGGGGCCGGGTGCGAACCCGGTCTCCGCCACGGCGGTGGTGACGTCGCGCCTCGCACAGTCGCCGCCACCCGCGTCCGGAGCGGCTGCCGCCGCTCCGGAACGGGAGTCCTCCCACCTCTGGTGGTGGGGGCTGGCGGCGGCCGTGGCGGCGGGGGCGTTCGCGGTGGCGGCCGTCGTGCGGCTGCGGCGCTCCAACTGACCACCGACCACCACCGACAGCAACAACAGTCCGGCACCAGCCGCTGACCAGCCCGTCAGCGGCTCGTGCAGGACCAGCACGCCGAGGGCGACCGCGGCGAGCGGCTCGACGAGGGCCACGACCGCCGCGGTCGTGGCCCTCACGACCGTCAGGCCCGCGAAGAACAGCGCGTAGGCGAGGGCGGTCGGCACCGCCCCGAGAAACGCCAGCAGCGCCACCGTCTCTCCGGTCCCGCCCCTGGTCGGCAGCAGGCCCTCCAGCAGCGCCAGGGGCAGCAGCACCACGGTGCCGACCGCGAAGCCGCCGAGCGCCGAGTCGAACGGGTCCTCCTTGCCCGCCCGGTTGAGCAGCGTGACGCCGGCGTAGCCGGCCGCGGACACGAACGCCACGGCGAGGCCCGCCGCGTCCACGGTGTCGACGCCCACCAGCAGCACGAGGCCGGTCACCGCGAGGGCGACGGTCGGGACGCTAGCGCGCTCCTTGAAGAGGATCCGGTCGCCGATCGCGACCAGCACCGGCCCCGATCCGAGCACGACGACCGTGGCGACGGCGACGCCGGTGAGGTCGATCGCCACGTAGTACGCCGTCTGGTAGAGCGCCATGCCCAGCCCGTTGAGGACCAACCGGCGCTTGTTAAGTGGTTTTTGTCCGTTTTTCTGGAATGGCCGAATGGCCGCGAGCAATGCGATGCCGCCGAGGTACCGCCAGAACGTGACCGCGATCGGGCCGAGTCCGCTGCGGTCGTACAGAACGGCGGCGACAAACCCGCCGACACCCCAGGCCAATCCCGCGAACGCGATGCAGAACAGTCCTCTGTTATGTCCCATTTATGTCTTACTCCCGAATTGTCGTGACGCTGCCAGAGCTGGGGATTCGGGCAGCCGTCACCGGCGTCGCGGCGCGAGGCCGTGACGCTTCTCCGGGTCCTTCGCCTGCCCGCTAGCGGATGGGCGGCGAAAGCACGACACGCAAGCACATGGCGGGCACGTTAGCGATCACCCGCCGGCGGGACACCCGATTTACCAGCCACGATCACGTTCTGGTGACAACTGACCGACTGCGCCGTGGTGATCATCACTGTCCGTCGCCGGGTTACCCCTGCTGACCGGCCCTTTTACGCGTGGGCGTGACAATTCGTGTCCGGGTTTTCATCGGATTGTCACCCTTCGATGGGTCGCTCTGCCTGGGTCATGACCTTTACGCTGTAGCGACACGCACAGCCGGAGGTCGCGCCGTGGCTCTTTCCGCACCCGCCACGCACGGGTCATCCTCGGGTCAGGGCCTGCCCTGGACCCTCGACGGCGGCAGGGGCATCCTCGGTCTCGACCCCGTCACCGGCGCCCTCGTGGTCTGGGCCGCGCTGATGGGCGTCATCGTGCTGTTCATCCTCTTCGCCGCGATCCTGTCCCGCTGGAGCCTGGCCCGCATCGACCGGGCCGAGCGCCGGGCCGAGGTCGCCGAGGCCGACGCCAGCCTCAGCCCCGCCGAGCGCGCCCGCCTCCGGGTCGAGGCCGGCGAGCTGATCCGTCAGGCCGCAGCGACCGCCGCCGCCGCGAAGCGCGCCCAGCTCGAGGTCGGCGAGGCCCAGGCCCGCGCCCTCGCCGCGCAGCAGGCCCGCGAGGTGGCCTGGACGACGTTCGACGTGGCGCAGAAGGCCTACGAGGAGGCCCTGAACGCGGCCGCCGCGGCCACCGCCGGCGACGCCGGTGACGAGGACGAGGAGAGCAAGCGCGAGGTGTCCCGCGCCGCCCTCGCCGCCTTCAAGCGCGGCGACATCACCGTCGACGCCCTGGAGTCCGTCTTCAAGGGCGCGTCCGGCTGGGACCCGCTGCACGAGCTGCAGGCCCGCGAGATCGAGCTGCGCCGCTCCGCCGAGAGCCGCGCCCGCCGCCTGTACGACGCGGCCGCCGCGGCCGAGCGCGCCGCCGTGAAGGCCGCGGACGTGGCGGTCGTCGCCGCCCAGGCCCTGGCCGAGGAGGCCGCGGGGGTCGCCGAGGAGGCGGCCGAGCTGCGCGACACGCTCGACGCCGCCCGCCAGTCCGCGATCACCGCCTCCACCGTCACCCGCAAGCAGCGCCGCGTCCCGCAGCAGCGCACGAAGAACGCCCGCGTCACCGACACCACCCGCGCGGGCACCGACCCCGCGGCCACCTCCGACCCCGACCGCACCCAGGACATCCGCGCCGTCCTCGAGGCCCGCAACGCCTCGCTGACCGAGGCCGCCTGAGACCGCCCGGCCCGCACCGGCGGATGCCCGCCTCCACCCGGCGCGATGCTCTCTCGTGCCTGGCGAGGGAGCGGCCGGGGACCGCGCGGTCGGCGCTGCGGCGGATGACGCGGTGGGGGAGAAGCCGCCCGGAGGCTTGTAGAACGAGCGTTCAGTGTCGCAGCATGGAGGACATGGGTGAGCTGGTTGCGCTGCCCAAGTCGGGCGACGTGTTTGAGGACGTGCGGGGAGACGACCGCACCATGCGGGTGACGTGTCATCCGATGCGCGGCACGGTGGTGGTGTCGCTGTGGGTGGACAAGATCTGCCGGGCGTCGTTTCAGCTGGCCGAGGGCGACCTGCCCAGGTTGCGGGCCGCCCTCGACGCCATGCAGTTCAACGCCGAGCCGATGGTGGTCAAGGAGGCGAGCGCCTGAGGCGGGCCTCAGCGCAGGTGCAGGACCATGCTCGGGGACGGGTGCTCCAGGACCGTCCGGCCGGGCTGCGGGACGCCGGTGGCCGGGTCCAGCTCCAGCAGCGTGACGGTGTCCGAGTGCTGGTTGGCCACGGCGAGCGCGCCGTCGAGCAGGGCGAAGTGACGCGGCCAGGTGCCGCCGGTGGAGACCTCGTCGAGCGGTGACAGGGCGTCGGCGGTCACGGCGAACGTGGTGATGGTGTCGTTGCCCCGGTTGGCGACGTAGAGGCGCGTGCCGTCGGCCGACAGCAGCAGCTCGCTGGGGAAGTTGTCGCCCGCGGGCGGGACCAGCACCGACGGCTGGACGTCGAGGACCTCGAACCCGCGGTCCAGCACGGCGACCGTCGAGGTGAGCTCGTTGGCGACGAAGACCCGGCCGTCGGGGTGCAGGACCAGGTGCCGTGGCCCGCTGCCCAGCGGGGTGACGGACGTGGCGCGCTGCCGCTCCAGGACGCCCGAGGGCGTCAGACGGTAGTGGACGATCTCGTCGAGGCCGAGGTCCACCACGTACACCATGGAGTCCCGCACGGTCACCTGATGGGCGTGCGGCGCGCTCTGCCGGTCCGGGTGCACGCTGCTGCCGGTGTGCTGCACGAGATCGGTGCGCGAGGCCAGGCCGCCGCCGGCGTCGAGGGCGAAGACGGAGACGCTGCCGCCCTGGTAGTTCGCGGACAGGACGAACCCGCCGGCGACCGCGAGGTGGCACGGGGAGGCGCCGCCCGTCGGCAGCGAGCCCAGCGGGGTGCCGTCGAGGCGGAACGCGGCGACGTGGCCCTCGTCCAGCTCGGCCACCGTGTAGATGACACCGCCGTCGGCGGAGGCGGCCAGGTATGAGGGCGACGACGCGCGGATCGGCGGGGCCGACGGCTTGAAGTCGTCGTCGAAGAACGAGATCTGGTCGGCGTAGGAGCCGATGAGCACTGGCACCTTTCCAACCCTAACGGGGGCTGAGGGTAGGGGCAGCACCACCACAAACAGCGGGGCTGCCCGGCTCGTTCCGGAGGCCCGCGATCGCGAGGCTGGACGCATGACGCTGCTGGCCGACCGCACCTCAGACTTCACGACACTGTCCCGCCACATCCGTGCGGCCGGTCTGCTCGACCGCCGCCCCGGCTATTACGCCCTGCGGTTCACCCTGGTGGGTGCCCTCTACGCCGGCGGGTGGGCCGCCCTCGCCCTCATCGGCTCGTCCTGGTGGGCGCTGCTGGCCGCCGCGGTGCTCGCCGTCGCGTTCGCCCAGGTGGCCCTGGTCGCCCACGACCTGGCGCACAAGCAGGTGTTCCGCACGTCCCGGATCTCGGAGATCCTCGGCATGCTGGTGGGCAACCTCGGCATCGGGATGAGCTACGGCTGGTGGATGAACAAGCACACCCGCCACCACGCCAACCCCAACCACGAGGAGCACGACCCCGACGTCGCGCCCGACATCCTGGTCTGGTCGACCCGCCAGGCGAGCGAGGCGAAGGGCCTGGCCCGGCTCATCGGCGGCTGGCAGGCGGTGCTGTTCTTCCCGCTGCTCCTGCTGGAAGGGTTCAACCTGCACGTGTCCAGCGCCCGCGCGATCGGCAGGATCAAGCGCTCCAAGCTCGAGGGTTTCCTGCTGTACGGCCACTTCGTCGCCTACCTGGTGGCCGTCTTCGCGCTGCTGTCACCCGGGATCGCGGTCGCGTTCATCGCGGTCCACCAGGGGCTGTTCGGCCTGTACCTGGGGCTGACCTTCGCGCCGAACCACAAGGGCATGCCGACCCTGACCGGCGACGACGAGCTGGACTTCCTGCGCAAGCAGGTGCTCACCTCCCGCAACGTGCGCGGCGGGGTCCTGGTCGACGTGCTGCTCGGCGGCCTGAACTACCAGATCGAGCACCACCTGTTCCCCAACATGCCGACCCCGAACCTGCGCAAGGCGCAGCCGATCGTGGAGCGGTACTGCGCGGAGATCGGCGTGCCGTACCTGTCGGCGACGTTCGTCGACTCCTACTCGCAGGCGCTGCGCCACCTGCACGACGCCGGGGCGCCGCTACGGAAGTGAGAAAGGGCCGGCGGATGACCGCCGGCCCTTCTCATGTGGATGGTCGGCGGGTGACCGCCGGCCTTGCTGTGTGGACGGTCGGCGACCGCCGGCCGTTCCTTGTGCGACGACGGTCAGCGGCCGCCGAGCAGCCCGCCGACCAGCGGGAGGTCGCCGCCGGCGATGCCGTTGAGCAGCGGCAGCCCGCCGACCACCGGCAGCGCCTCCTCCGAAGCGCCCGCCGAGGCCGCGGCGGAAGGGCCGGCGGAGTGCCGCGGGGTGTACGCCGAGGCGTGCCGCGGCGCGTAGGTCTTCTCGGTGACGAGCGGCAGCTGGCTCGCGGCCTGCGGCAGCGCGCCGGTCGTGGGCACGAGACGGTTCGCGACCGCGGTCGTGCTGACGCCCGGGGTCGGGCCGACGCCGCCGATCACCGGGACGCCGGTGATCGAGTCGTTCTTCAGCACGTCGCTGCCGCCGAGCGGGAGCTCGCCGATGGGCAGGCCCGAGTCCGCCTCCGTGCCCGAGATCCGCTGGACCCGCTGGTTGCCCGAGCGCTTGCCGCCGGTGCCGACGGGGACGGCGAGGTCGTCGACGGGCTTGAGCGTGCCCTGCACCGGCAGCCCGCCGACCAGCGGGAGGCCGCCCGTGCCGCCGCCGAGTCCGCCGACCAGCGGCAGCCCGCCGCCGGCGGTGTTGCCCAGCGGGAGGCTCGTCGCCTCGCCCGGGACGCCGGGGAACGCGGTGCGGGTGTCGGCGATCGACGTGCCGTGCAGCGTGTCACCGGCGGCGACCGGTACACCGGAAACCCCCGGCAGACCGAACTGCTGCAGCGAACCGACCAGCGGCAGCGCCGCCCCCGAGTCCTCGGCCGGCAGCTGGTTCGGCACCGACTGCAGGTTGGAGACCTTACTCGACGTCGCGCGGGGCAGCCCCAGCATCTCGGTCGGGATCATGTCCAGCACGCTGGGCAGTTGCCGGGAGCTGCCGGAAGGGCGTGACAGCTGGGGGCTGCTCAGCCGCGTCGAGGTGGTGCGGCGGCCCGCCTGCGTGCTGCTGTCCGCGCTCGTGTCGATGCGGGAGCCGTGCGCCTCGAGCTGCAGCGACTGGTTGTTGGGGCCGCCGGCGGGCGACAAGAGATCGTCCAGCTGGCCGGGCATCAGGGCGTCATCGGCGTGTGCGGCACCGGCACCGAGCAGCAAAATGCCGCCGGCCACACCGACGGTGCCGACCGCCCGGCGAAACCACGTGTTCATCCTCGTAAACCAATCTGGTCGACAAATCCGATCGCCTGTTCAACGACCAACCCGGACAAAGTGACGCGGCAGTTGTCGATCGAGCGGGACCCCGGGCGTTGGTGATCTTCGTTAGGATCGCCCCGTGGAGTCCGAATCGTGGTTGATGCGCCGGCTCCGCAGCGGCCTTCCCCACGCTCAGGCGATCACCCGTCCGTGGTGGGTCGAGCCCTTCTCGGATCCGCGCCGGCCCCCTCGGCTCGCGGCCACGAAACACATCGTCGTCTGCGGTGACGACCCCCTCGCGCATCGCCTGATCGAGGAGCTGATCCACCAGTACGGGGTGCGCGTCACCGCGATCCTGCCGAGCGTCGACCGGCGGCACGGGCCCGACATCGCCCGCCTGCTGCGCGAGCGCGGCGGCCGGATCATCGAGGCCGCGAACCCCGACCGGGAGGCGTTCGAGCTCGCGGGGCTGGCGACCGCCGACGCGCTCGCGCTGGTCAAGCAGGACGACATCGGCAACCTCGACGCGGCGCTGCAGGCCCAGGAGGTCAACCCCGGGCTGCGGTTCGTCATCCGGATGTTCAACCTGCGCCTCGGGCAGAGCGTCCGGCGCAACTTCGCGGACCTCCGCGTCCTGTCCGACGCGCAGATGGCGGCGCCCGCGTTCGTGTCGGAGGCGCTCGGCGAGGTCGCCCCGGTGCACGTCCGCGTCGCGCGCCGCACCCTCTTCGTCGCGCGCCGCCCGGAGGTGCGGGCGGAGGACGTGATCTGCGGGCTGGCGGTGACCGAGGGCGACGGCGAGCCGGTGCTGCTCCCCGCCGACCAGAGCGCCGCGGACCTCGTGCTGGCCGTCGCGACCGGCGAGCCCGTCAGCACCGTCGTCGCCCGTGAGGACGACATCCGCCAGGTGCACCGGCGGCGCCGCTGGCGGTGGCTGCGCAACCCGTTCCGCGCGTACCAGGGACTCGTCGGCCGCCGGCTCTGGACGACCTCACTGATCATGGCCGGCCTGCTCGCCGCGGGCACCGCGATCATCGCGAGCTTCAGGGACGTCCCGTGGTGGGACGCGGCCTACGTGACGCTGCTGTCCGAGCTCGTCGGCGCCGGCCCCGACCTGGAGGCGCGCTGGCCCGAGAAGCTCGTCACGGTCCTGCTGAGCCTGGTCAGCATCGCGCTGGTGCCGGTCATCACCGCGGCGGTCGTCGAGACGATCGTCAACGCGAAGCTCGCCATCGCGCTCGGCCGGCTGCGGGAGCCGCTGTCTGACCACGTCGTGCTCGTCGGGCTCGGCAACGTCGGCACCCGCGTCATGCACGCGTTCGTCGACCTGGGCGTCCCCGTCGTCGTCATCGACCGCAACGAGAACGCCCGGGGCGCGCAGTCCGCCCGCGACCGCGGCGTGCCGTTCATCGTCGGCGACGCCAGCCGCGTCGCGACGCTGCGCGCCGCCTCGGTGGACACCAGCCGGGCGCTGGTCGTGGTCTCCACCGACGACCAGGCCAACCTGGAGGCGGCCCTGGAGAGCCGCGAGCTCAAGCCCGACCTGCGGGTCGTGCTGCGGCTCTTCGACGGCGCGTTCGCGCACCGGGTGCAGCAGGCGTTCGGCATCACCGCCTCGCGGAGCGTGTCGTTCCTCGCGGCCCCGGCCTTCGCGGCGGCGCTGCTGGAGCGCGAGGTGATCGGCACCATCCCCGTCGACCGCAAGGTGCTGCTGCTGGCCGAGGTGCCGGTGGTCGCCGCCTCCGACCTCGACGGCGGGCCGGTCGGCTCCGCGGAGGACGTCGGCGAGGTCCGGGTGCTGGCGGTCACCACCGACGACGGGCGGCAGACCGTCTGGAGCCCGCCGCCGAACTACGTGCTGTGCGCCGGTGACCTGCTCATCGTGGTGGCGACCCGGGTGGGGCTGGGCAACCTTTTGGCTCAGACCGGCGGGACGGTCGACCCAACTCCCTGACTTCCCGCCTCCTCCGCACCGGATCCGTCGTTGAATGAGGCGGATCGCCCGATTTACCCCTAACAGTCCGGGCGGTTCCTTCATGCGGACCATCGGGAGGATCGCGCTCATGCGCCGTAGGGTTTTGCTGGTGACCGGGGTGTGCGCCGTCGTGGCGCTCGCCGGGGCGGGCGTCGCGGCCGCGACCTCGTTCGCCCCCGCACGACAGCCGGCGACGGCGTCCGCGTTCGCGGCGCCCGCGCACGACAGTCCCGCCGCCACGGTGTCGGGCGTCATCGAGCCGATCACCGGCGACGCGTCGACGTTCCGCTACCCCGGCGCCGACTACGTGAAGGTCCACTTCTCCCGGCTGCAGCTCAAGCCCGGCGACACGGTCAAGGTCAGCGACGCGACCGGTGACGAGGTCCACCGGTACAGCGCGGCCCAGCTGCGCGACACGGACAACTGGACGATGTCCGTCTCGGGCGAGTCGGCCACGGTCAGCGTCGAGCGGGCCGGCGACCCGCTGGGCATCAAGTCGAAGCTCGCCGGCCTCGGCCTGAGCGTGGACAAGATCGCCCGCGGCCAGACCCCCGCCGAGCAGGCCGCCGCCGAGCGGCTGGCCGCCGCGGCGCCGCACACGGAGAGCATCTGCGACAGCGACGAGAAGGAGAACGCCGCCTGCTACAAGTCGGCCGACCCCGTCGCGTACGCCAACTCCAAGCCGGTCGCGCGCATCCTCATCCAGGGCGTCGAGCTGTGCACCGCGTGGCGCGTCGGCACGAAGAACCGCATGATGACCAACGCGCACTGCTTCACCACCACCCGCGAGGCCCGCAACACCGAGGTGTGGTTCAACTACGAGTGCGCGCAGTGCGGCGGCGGCCCCACCCTGCGCCCGGTCAAGGTCATGGCCGACCAGGTCCTCGCCACCGACGACGTCCTGGACTACACCCTCTTCACGGTCCGCAACTTCGACGCGATCGCGCGCTTCGGCTACCTCCAGATGGACGACCGCGCCCCCGTCCGCGGCGAGGAGCTCTACATCCCGCAGCACCCGCGCGGCATGCCGACCGTGATCACCACGTACGACAGCAGCGAGCGCTCCGGCAACTGCGCCGTCGCCAACCCCGCGTACAACGGCTACGACGTCGACACCGACATGTCGTACTACTGCGACACCGACGGCGGCTCGTCCGGCTCGCCCGTCATCTCCCGCCGCACCAACAAGGTCATCGCCCTGCACCACTTCGGCGGCTGCCCCAACTCCGGCGTCCGCATGGACCGCATCGCGGCGGACATCAGGAACCTCGTGTAGAGGTCCTGTGCAGGGTTTGTCCGGGGCCGGGTCCGTTTCGCTTCGTCGGGTAGCGTTTTCCGACATGCGGAACGTGCGCCCGGCCCTGTGGTTCGACCTGGTGCTTCTGGCACTCTTCGCCGCGATCACCGTCGCGCTCGCGCTCCGGACGCCGCTGCTGTCACTCGACCTCGCCGTCCGCGACCTCGTCGACGCGCACCGCCCCTCGTGGGCCTACTGGACCGCCCGCGTCTTCAACTACCTCGGCCAGGGCGGCCAGGTCCTCACCCCCCTGGCCGTGCTGACCGCGCTGGTCATCGGCTGGCGCACCCACTCCGTGCGCCCCGCGCTGCCGGTCATCGGCGGCTTCGTCATCACGTACCTGACGATCGGCCCGCTGAAGGTGTGGACCGACCGGACCGCCGCGAGCGACCACAAGGTCGTGCACCCGGAGTACCTCTTCCACGTGCCGACCGGCATGTCGTATCCGTCCGGGCACGTGGTCAACGCCATCGTCTGGTACGGCGTGCTCGCCATCCTCCTCGGCGGCCTGCTCCGCCCCGGCCAGCTGCGCGCCATCCGCTACGGCGCCCCGGCGATCGTGCTCTTCACCACGACGTACCTGAGCTTCCACTGGGTCACCGACGGCCTCGCCGCCATCTGCCTCGGCCTCGTCCTCGACCGCATCCTGCAACGGGTCCCGTGGGACACGATCCCGCTGCCGCGCCGGCTCGCCGGCTGGTCAGGCCCGGTTCAGGACACCCAGGCGCCGGAGCGCATGACGCGGGTGACGTGAAGGGCGTCGTCCAGGAGGACGAGGTCGGCGCGCCGGCCGGGGCGCAGGGTGCCCAGGTCGTCGGCGAGGCCGATGGCGGCGGCGGGGGTGGCCGAGGCCATCCGGGAGGCGTCGACGAGGGACAGGCCGGCGCCCACGGCGCGGCGGAAGGCGGCGTCCATCGTCAGCGTGCTGCCGGCGATCGAGCCGTCGCGGGTGAGGCGGGCCACGCCGTCGGCGACGGCGACGCTCTGGCCGCCGAGCTCGTATTCGCCGTCGGGCATGCCGGCGGCGGCCATCGCGTCGGTGATGAGGGCGGCGCGGGCGGGGCCGGTGATGGAGGCGGCGAACGCGAGGGTGCCGTCGTGCAGGTGTACGCCGTCCGCCACGAACTCGCACGTGACCGGCGCGGCGCCGAGGAGGGCGAAGACCGGGCCGGGCTGGCGGTGGTGCGGCGGGCGCATGCCGTTGAAGACGTGGGTGCCGACCGTCGCGCCGGCGTCGACGCCCGCGAGGGTCTCCTCCCAGGTGGCGTCGGTGTGGCCGAGGGCGGCGACGACGCCGCGGGAGACGAGGAGCTTGATGGCGTCCAAGGCGCCGGGCAGCTCGGGGGCGACGGTGACCATGCGCACGGCGCCCTCGCCGGCGTCGATGAGCGAGTTGAGCTCGTCCAGTGACGGGTGGCGCAGGTGCGCCGGGTTCTGCGCGCCGCACCGCGCCTGCGACAGGTACGGGCCCTCGAAGTGCACGCCGGCCAGGACGCCCTCGCCGACCAGCGGCGCGAACGCCTTCGTGGCGGACAGCATCAGGTCGGGGGGCGAGGTGACGAGGCTCGCCAGCATCGTCGTGGTGCCGTGGCTCAGGTGGTACGCGGCGGCGACGCGGGCCGCTTCGGGGTCGCCGGTGGTGAACGTGGCGCCGCCGCCGCCGTGGACGTGGATGTCGACGAACCCGGGCACCACCGTGCCGGCCGTCGCGTCGACCGCGCCGGTGAAGGCCTGCCCGACCTCGGCGATGCGGTCGCCCTCGACCCGGACGAAGCCGTTGTCGATGACGCGGTCGCCCGCGATCACCCGTACGCCGGACACCACCGTCATGCCGTTCCTCCTGTGCTGTCGTTGCGCTGGTCTTGCAGTGCGTCCAGGGCGAGCAGGGCGGCGCCGAGGCAGCCGGCCTCGTCGCCGAGCGCGGCGCGGGTGATCTCCGGCTCGCGGTGGAACGTGACGCGGGCGTGGACCCCCGCCCGCAGCGGGGCGAGCAGTGCCTCGCCCGCCTCGGCGAGGCCGCCGCCGAGGACGATGACCGCCGGGTCGAACAGGGCGATGCCCGTCATCAGGCCGTCCGCCAGGGCGTCGATGGTCTCCTGCCACACCGCGACGGCGGCCGGCTCGCCCTCCGCGGCCAGCCGGGCCACGTCCTCAGCGGTGGCGGGACGGCCGGCGTGCTCGCCGTACCGGCGACCGACGGCCGACGCGGAGGCGATCGACTCCAGGCAGCCGCGCTGCCCGCACCCGCACATCGGCCCGCCGGGGCGCACCACGATGTGGCCGATCTCGCCCGCGGCGCCGTGCGCGCCCGTGTAGACCTGCCCGTGCACGACGTTCGCCGCGGCGATGCCGGTGCCGATGGGGATGACCAGCACATATGAGTGGCCGCGCCCGGCGCCCAGCCGCGCCTCGGCGAGCCCGCCGGCGCGCACGTCGTGGCCCAGCGCGGCGGGCAGGCCCAGCCGCTCCTCCAGCAGCGCCTTCAGCGGCACGTCGCGGAAGCCGAGGTTGGCGGCCCAGACGGCGATCCCGTTGCGCTCGTCGATCACGCCCGGGACGGCCAGGCCGGCGGCCCGCGGGTCGAGGCCCTTCGCGCGCGCGGTGGCGGCGAGGCCCTCGGCGATGTCGAGGATCGTCGCGATGACCGCCTCGGCCCCCCGCTCGCGGCCGGTGGCGTGCCGCTCGGCGTGCAGGACCTGGTGTGTCGCCTCGCCTTCGGCGCCGACCAGCGCACACTTGATCCCGGTGCCCCCGACATCGAGGGCGATCACGGTCTGCGTCATGTGTAGCTCGTCCTCGCGCTGATCGATGTGGCATGAAGCCGGGCGGGTTCGCGCATCATTGCGCACTGTCGGGCAGGCTGGCAACCGTACCCCTCGGGTTAGTTTGAGCAGTTGCCTTTGCGTTTACCCGTAGTTTCGCGCATTATTGTGCACACATCTCGCACCGTACGCGCAGGGAGGGGCTCGTGGACCGCTACGCGCGCTGGAATGCGCTCCTCGAGATCCTCACCGACAGCGGGCGCATCAGCGTGGAGGACGCGGCCGAGCGCCTCGACGTCTCGCAGGCCACGATCCGCCGCGACTTCGACCAGCTGGCGCAGCAGCAGATGATCACCCGCACCCGCGGCGGGGCGGTCGCCAACGGCGTCTCCTACGACCTGCCGCTGCGGTACAAGACGGCGAAGCACGCACCCGAGAAGCAGCGCATCGGCGCGGCCGCGGCCGCCCTGGTCTCGCCCGGCATGGTCGTCGCCCTCAACGGCGGCACGACGACCACCGAGGTCGCCCGCGCGCTCGCGGTGCGCCCCGAGCTCACCGGCGGTGTCGACGACGCTCAGCTCACCGTGGTCACCAACGCGCTCAACATCGCCAACGAGCTGCTCGTGCGCTCCCGCATGAAGATCGTCGTGACCGGCGGCGTGGTCCGCCCGCAGTCCTTCGAGCTCGTCGGCCCGCTCGGCGGCAACATCCTGCGCGACGTCACCCTCGACATCGCCCTGCTCGGCGTCGACGCGCTCGACGTCACCCTCGGCGCCGCCGCCCACCACGAGGGCGAGGCCGCGATGAACAGCCTCATGGTCGCCCGCGCCCGCCGCGTCGTGATCATCGCCGACAGCTCGAAGCTCGGCGGTCACGCGTTCGCCCGGATCTGCCCGATCGACCGCATCGACACCCTGGTCACCGACTTCAACGCCACCCCGGAGACCCTGGCCGCGTTCGCCGCCGCCGGCGTCAAGATCGTGACCGCCTGACCCGTCCCGCCGGTACTGTGGGGCGATGCAGCGCGACGACCTCACCGCCGCCCGGGTCCCAGCGCAGCCCCCGACCCAGGACCCCGACGACTTCGTCGACACCGACGTCGCGGACCCAGACGCGGACCCTGACGCGGGCCCCGATCTCGCGACGGCCGAGGAGCCCCCGGAGCTCGACGACCGGAGCAAGGCCATCCTCGCCTTCGAGCGCCGGTGGTGGCGCCAGGCGGGCGCCAAGGAGCAGGCCGTCCACGACACCTTCAACCTGTCGGCGACCCGCTACTACCAGCTGCTGAACACGCTCCTCGACGACCCGCTGGCCCTGGCCCACGACCCGGTCGTCGTCCAGCGCCTCCGCCGCCTCCGCGCCTCCCGCTCCCGCCGCCGCTGAGCGCCGCAGCGGCGTTCGGCGGCGTTCGGCAGCGGGCACGCTCAGCGGGCCTGTTGCTGCTCGGCGTAGGCGGCGAGCCAGGCGACCTGGACCGGGTCCAGGGAGGGGCGGACGCGGTCGCGGGCGAGGGCCACGTGGGCGGCGGTGACCTCGGTGGCCTCCAGCGACTCGCGCATGGCGGCCAGGGCGGACTCGCGGATGAGGGCGGCGCAGTCGGCGGCCGAGAAGCGGTCCAGCGACGCGGCCAGGGCGGCCAGGTCGACGTCGGCGGCGAGGGGCACGGACTTCGCGGCGGCGCGGAGGATCTCGGTGCGGGCGTCGGCGTCCGGGGGCGGCACGAAGACGAGGCGCTCGAGGCGGCCGGGGCGCAGCAGCGCCGGGTCGACCAGGTCGGGGCGGTTCGTGGCGCCGATGACGACGACGTTGCGCAGGGACTCGACGCCGTCGAGCTCGGTGAGGAGGGCGGCGACGACCCGGTCGGTGGTGCCGCCGTCGGTGGCCTGGCCGCGGGTCGGGGCGAGGGCGTCGACCTCGTCGAGGAAGACGAGGGTGGGAGCCGCCTCTCGGGCGCGGCGGAAGAGCTCCCGGACCGCGCGCTCGCTCTCGCCGACCCACTTCGACAGCAGCTCGGCGCCCTTCACCGACAGGACGTTGGCCTTGCCGGTGCCGGCGATCGCCTTGACCAGGTACGTCTTGCCGCAGCCCGGCGGGCCGTAGAGCAGGACGCCGCGGGGCGGCTCGATGCCGAGGCGGGAGAACGCGTCCGGGTAGGACAGCGGCCACAGCACGGACTCGGTCAGGGTCTGCTTGACCTCGACCATGTCGCCGACGTCGTCCAGGGTGACCTTGGCGAGCTCCAGCGACGACTCGGCCATCGACGTGGGGCGCACGACCTCGAGGGCGGCCTCGAAGTCCGCCATCAGCACGCCGGTGCCGTCCCCGTCGCGGCGGTGCCGCAGCGCGGCTCGTACACCGGCCTCACGCGACAACGCGGCGAGGTCCGCCGCCACGAAGCCGGGGGTGCGGCCCGCGATGTCGTCGAGCCGGACGTCGTCGTCGAGCGGCATGCCGCGGGTGAGGACGGCGAGCTGCTCGCGGCGCAGGGCCGCGTCGGGGAGCGGGACGGCGATGCCGTGGGCGAGCAGGCCGGGGGAGTGCAGGGACGGGTCGACGGCCTCGGGGCGGCTGGTCGTGCAGACGACGGCCTCGCCCTCGCGGACGAGCTCGCCGATCAGCTGGCGGAAGACCGTCGACAGCGGGCCCGGCTGGTCGCGCGGCGCGAGGGCCTCCACGTCGGCGACGAGCAGGATCGCCGGGCGGGCGGCCCGCACCTCGCCGGCGGCCTCCCGCAGCCGGGTGGCGGCGGCGTTGTTGGTGAGCGCCGCCAGCTCCGGCGCCCACAGGGGGACGACCCGCGCCCCGACGCTCGCCGCGACGGCGTGCACCAGGGCGGACTTGCCGGAGCCGGCGGGGCCGGTGATCAGCACCCCCAGCGCCACCGTCGTGCCGAGCCTCGCCAGGACCTCGCCGTGGTGGAAGCCGAGGTCCAGCAGCTCGCCCAGCTGCTCGGCCTGCGCCCTGAGCCCGGGCAGGTCGTCGAGCGCGACCGCTTCCGGCGCGGCGGCCGGCGGCGCGACAGGCACGGGGCCGCCGGGCGCGTGGGTGGCGTGGCCATGGTGCCAGCCGACGGCGGTGTCCATGGTGACCAGCGCGCCCGCGCCGGGGCCGGCGGCGACGACGGTGAGCAGGGCGCTGGTCCAGCCGTAGCCGACGGTGTTCTTCAGGCTGCGCCGCGCCGCCTCGAACACGCCGGGGTCCAGCGAGGTCAGCGACACGTCCTGCGGCAGCAGCGAGACGTTGTCGCCGACGGTGACGACCTTGCCCAGCAGCGCGAGCCGCAGCATCTCCGGCGACACGACCCCAACGATCTCCGGCGGCCCGGACAGGGTCACCGACGCCGCGGCCCGCAGCGGCGCCGCCGTGACCGTCACCTGGCCGCCGTCGCGCAGGCCCAGGTTGCCCAGCAGGAGGTCGTCGGCGTAGAGGAGGGCGCGGCTGGCGCTGGCCTCGGCGACCGCGGCGATCCCGGCGGACTCGCGGCGGCCGGTGAGGGCGATCGGGTCGCCGGCGCGCAGGCCCAGTGCGGCCAGGACCTCGGGGTGGAGCCGGACCACGCCGCGGCGGGCGTCCAGGGCCGCGGGGCGCAGGCTGGCGGTGAGCGTCAAGGTCGCGGCCACGCACCGAGCGTATAACTCGCCCGCTTGCTGTGAACCTGCTGAGGAATTCGACATCGCGCAACATGCGTTGCGTACGTTTGGCCGATGCGTCTCTTACCGCGTCTCAACCGGCGCAGGGTCATCGCCGGCTCGGTGGCCGCCCTGCTGCTGGTCGGCCTGGTCGGCTGGGCGGTCATCCCCTCG
Source organism: Dactylosporangium sp. NPDC050588 (assembly GCF_040654975.1). Taxonomy (NCBI): domain Bacteria; kingdom Bacillati; phylum Actinomycetota; class Actinomycetes; order Micromonosporales; family Micromonosporaceae; genus Dactylosporangium; species Dactylosporangium sp. NPDC050588. The sequence continues at coordinate 41,518 of NZ_JBFAJA010000095.1, forward strand.
CCCGCCACGTTCACCACCCAGGAGCAGCGCATCACCGTGCGCACCGGCCCCGACGACGCGACCGAGGTGACCCTCGACACGACGCTGTACCTGCCGAAGAAGAGCGGCAAGAAGCCCGCCATCCTGCTCGCGCACGGGTTCGGCGGCACCAAGCGGAGCGTGAAGTCCGACGCCGAGGACTTCGCCGGCCTCGGCTACGCCGTGCTCACCTGGACCGCCCAGGGTTTCGGCAACTCCACCGGCGAGATCCACCTCGACAGCCCCGACTGGGAGGTCAAGGACGCCCAACGGCTGCTGGACTGGCTCGCCGCCCGGCCCGACATCCAGACCGACGCGTCCGGCGACCCTCGGGTGGCGGCGGTCGGCGGCTCGTACGGTGGAGCCCTCGCCCTCCTGCTCGCCGCGCACGACAAGCGGGTCGACGCGATCGTGCCCATGATCACGTGGAACGACCTGTCGCGGGCCTTCCTGCCCGAGGCCACCGGCAAGGACCCGTCCGGCGGCGTGTTCAAGAAGCAGTGGGCCGGGCTGTTCTTCGGCTCCGGCAACGCGCTGACCGACAGCTCGGCGCTGACGAGCCCGGCCGCCCCGCAGCGGACCTCGACCGGCGACGCCCAGTGCGGACGGTTCGCGAAGGACGTCTGCGAGGCGTACCTCGACATCGCCACCACCGGGGAGGCCGACAAGGACGCGATCGCGCTGCTGCGCCGGTCCAGCCCGGCGTCCGTGCTCGACCAGATCAAGGCGCCCACGCTGCTCGTACAGGGGCAGGTCGACACCCTGTTCCCGCTCAGCGAGAGCGACGCCAACGCCCGCGGCATCGCCGCCACCGGCACCCCCGTGCGGGTCGCGTGGTTCACCGGCGGGCACGACGGCGGCACCGGGCCGCAGTCCGAGGTCGACCGGCTGCGGTACCTGACCGCGCAGTGGCTCGACCACTACGTCAAGGGCAACGGCGAGGCGCCGCCGACCAGCTTCACCTATTCGCGCGTGTCGGGCCTCAACGCCCGGGGCCGCGGGCTCGTCACGACCGCGTCGTCGACGTCGACCTACCCGGGCACCGGCGGCACCTCCACCGCGAGCGTCGCCCTGATCGGCGTCCCGACGAGCATCGCCAACCCGCCCAACGGCACCCCGTCCGGGATCTCCTCGCTGCCGATCGCCAACATCGCGAGCCTGCTCGGCAGCGGCGTGTCCGCCGAGATCCCCGGCCAGCACGCTGATTACACCTCCGCGCCGCTGCCCGACACCCTCGACGTGGCCGGCGCGCCCACGGTCCGCATCCGGGCCGCGTCGCCGACCGGCGAGGCCGTGCTCTTCGTCAAGCTCTACGACGTGCCCGCCAAGGGCGCCCCGTCGATCCCGGACGGGCTCATCGCGCCGGTGCGCCTCACCGGGCTGCCGAAGGACATCGCCGACGCGCAGCCGGTCACCGTGACGCTGCCCGCGGTCGTGCACCGGTTCGAGGCCGGCAGCCGGGTCCGGGTCACCGTCGCCGCCGCCGACAGCGCGTACTGGTCGCCGCCGGACCCGCTCGTCTACCAGGTCGACGTCGAGGGCGCGCTGACCCTGCCCGACGTGGCCGGCACGCCGATCGCCAACCCGGACGTCATCTGGCGCTACGTCCTCGCCGCGCTCGTCGCCCTCATCGTGGTCGGGCTCGCCGTCGCGATCCTGGTCGCCCGCGCCCGCGCCCGGCGGATCGAGCGCCGCGTCGATCCCGACCACGTGGACACGCCGCTCGTCGTGCGGGGGCTGCGCAAGACGTACGGTGACTTCGTCGCCGTCGCGAAGGTCGACTTCACCGTCCAGCGCGGGCAGGTGGTCGGCCTCCTCGGCCCCAACGGCGCCGGCAAGACCACGTCGCTGCGGGTCCTGATGGGGCTGACCCGGCCGAGCCAGGGTGAGATCCTCGTCTTCGGCCACCAGCTCCTGCCGGGCGCGCCGGTGCTGTCCCGGGTCGGCGCACTGGTGGAGGGGCCCGGCTTCCTGCCGCACCTCACCGGTCTGCAGAATCTCCACCTGTACTGGGCGGCGACCGGCCGGCCGCTCGACGACGCCCACTTCGACGAGGCGTTCGACATCGCCGGTCTCGGCACCGCCGTCAACCGGCGGGTCAAGACCTACAGCCACGGGATGCGCCAGCGCCTCGCCATCGCGCAGGCCATGCTCGGCCTCCCCGAGCTGCTCGTCCTCGACGAACCCACCGACGGGCTCGACCCGCCGCAGATCGCCGAGATGCGCAAGGTCCTGCGCCGGTACGCGACCGGCGGCCGCGCCGTCCTGGTCTCCAGCCACCTCCTCGCCGAGGTCGAGCAGACCTGCACCGACGTCGTCGTCATGCACCGGGGCGAGGTCGTGGCCACCGGCAAGGTCGACGACATCGTCGGCGACTCGCCGACCGTCCAGATCGACGTGTCCGACGTGGACGCCGCCACGAAGGTCCTCGACGAGCTCGACGGCGTCCGCACGGTCATCCCGGCCGGCAGCAACGGCGGCCTGGTCGTCGACATCGACGGCGTGCCGCGCTCGGAGGTCGTCGCCGCGCTGGTCCGGGCCGGCGTCGGCATCGACCGGGTGACGCCGCGGCGGCGGCTCGAAGACGCGTTCCTGTCGCTCGTCGGCGGCGACACCAAGGCCAGTGGGGAGCGGTCATGAGCACTTCTTCGTCAGGTGTCGACGTGGTCGGCGGTGCGCCGGGGTACCGGCCGGGGGCGACTCTCTCGCTGTGGACGGAGATCCGCCGCCAGGCGGCCCGCCGCCGCACGCAGATGGCGCTCGGCTTCATGGTCCTGCTGCCGCTGATCATCCTGGTCGCCTTCCAGCTCGACAGCGGCGGCGACGACGAGGGCGGCAACAACGGCGAGTTCTCCCGCCTCGCCGACCTCGCGACCGGCGGCGGGGCCAACTTCACCCTCTTCACCCTGCTCGTCTCGTCCGGCTTCCTGCTGGTCGTCGTCGTGGCCCTCTTCTGCGGCGACACGGTGGCGAGCGAGGCGTCGTGGGGGAGCCTGCGGTACCTGCTGGCGATGCCCGTCCCGCGGGCCCGGCTGCTCGGCGTCAAGGTGACCGCGGCGCTGCTCTACTGCCTCCTCGCGGTCCTGGTCCTGGTCGGCACCGCGATGCTGGCGGGCACCCTGCGCTACGGCTGGGCCCCGCTCAACGCCCCCATCGGCGGGGAGATCGCCGCCGGCACGAGCGTCGTCCGCCTGCTGGAGATCGTCGGCTACCTGTGCGTGTCGCTGCTGGTCGTCGCCTCGCTCGCGTTCCTGCTCTCCGTCTCCACCGACGCCCCGCTCGGCGCCGTCGGCGGCGCGGTGCTGCTGCAGATCCTGTCCAGCATCCTGGACCAGATCACCGCCCTCGGAAACCTCCGCAACTTCCTGCCCACCCACTACAACGACGCCTGGCTCGGCCTGCTCTCCACCCCGCTGCAGACCGACGACATCGTGAAGGGCTGTATCGCCTCCCTCGCCTACGCCACCGTCTTCTTCTCCCTCGCGTGGTGGCGCTTTCTGCGAAAAGACGTGGTGAGCTGAATGCGTCTCGCGTACTGACCGGTAGGGTGCCGGTCCATGCGAACCTCGGCGCTCCGCGGTGCCTGGCTCCTCGTCCTCGGCCTCGCGGCGCTCTCCGGCACCCTCTACTACGACCAGGCCAACCTGGCGGCCTGGACCTCATACGTCGCCTCCTCCAACGCGATGAGCGGCCCCGCCGAGGCCTTCACCGCCCAGATCTTCACCCTCATCGGCGCCCTGGCCTCGGCGTCGGCGGCGTCGCTGGTCGCCGTCTGCGCCCTGCTCTTCGCCACCGGCCGCACCTTCGGCCACTGGGCCCTGCGCCTGACCGTGGTGCTGACCCTGGTCCTGCTGTCGCTGGTCGCGGTGGTCGTCGTGGTCGCCACCCTGACGGGCGACCCGCCGGCCGCGGTCATCGACACCCCGGTCTGGCTCCTGGCCGCCGAATGGCTCGCCGTCCTGACCGCCCTGGCCGGCGCCGCCATCACCACCTCGACGCTGTGGGGCTTCACCCCCGCCACCGACCCCCTCTGACCGCTTTTTCTGGCGGGAGCGACTGACCTTGCGCGTGACGTACAGGAGCGAAAACGGCTAGGCGAGCGGCTGCCGGTAACCCGGGATCGTGGTCATCGGGGGGCGGTCCGGGTGGGCGACCGGGTGGTCGGCGGGGGTGACCGTGCCGGTGCGCCTGACGAACTGGGTGAGCGTCGGCCAGACCGGGGCACCGGGGGTGATCCGGGCGTGGATGGTGTGCAGGATCGTGGCGGCCATGCGGCCCAGGGCCGCGGTGTCCTGGTGACCGTGGGTGCGCTGGCCGAGGTCGACCTGCGCGACCGCGTCCAGGCCGGCGGTGCGGTAGGTGTCGATGAGCAGGCCGGTCTCGACGCCGTAGCCCGCGGCGAAGGGCAGGGACTCCAGCAGGGAGCGGCGGGCCGCGTACTCGCCGGCGAGGGGCTGCACGACGCCGGCCAGAGCGGGGAAGTAGGCGTTGAGCAGCGGGCGGGCGGCGAGCTCCGTGACCCGCCCGCCGCCGCCGGCCGAGACGTCCAGGAGGGGGCGGTCGTAGAAGGCCTTCACCATCTGGGTGGCCGGGTCGTCCAGCAGCGGGCCGAGGAGGCCGGTGACGAAGTGCGGCCGGAAGTCGGTGAGGTCGGCGTCGACGTACACCAGGATGTCGCCGGTCGCGACGGCCAGGGCCTTCCAGAGCACCTCACCCTTCCCGGGTCGGGAGCCGGTCCCGGGGAGGATGTCGTCGCGGTGGTGGACGGTGGCGCCGGCCTGGCGGGCGACCTCGGCGGTCCGGTCGACGGAGCCCGAGTCGACCACGATGACCTCGTCGACGAGGGGCATGAGGGTGCGCGCGCCGGTGACGATCTCGGCGACGGTCGGCTCCTCGTCCAGCGCCGGCAGCACGACGCTGATCCGGGTGTCGCCCTTGCGGTCGTAGAGGTCGGCGAGGGGCCAGTCGCGCCATGTCGAGGTGCGCTTGGCGAACCAGTCCGCCGCGTCGGGATGCATGAGTGAAACCGTAGTCAGGTCCATCTCGTGAGATGACTCATACAGCGGCACCCGTGTCGGCCCTTACACTCGAATACGAACCACGCGAACAGCACGTCACAACTGAATACCTCATCCAGAGGGGCAGAGGGATACGGCCCGATGAAGCCCCGGCAACCCCTGCGACACGTCTCGACGCTGAGGCCGGTCGCGGTAGGTGCCAAATCCGTCCCGGTGCGCAAGGCCATGCACCTGGGAAAGATGAGAGGAAGGCCTCCATGACCTCGACGCTCGGCGTCTTCACCGACTCTCCCGCCCGCCACCTGGTCTGCCGTGGCTGCGGCGCCCAGTTCCCGCTCGCCGCGCAGCACGCCTGTTACGAGTGTTTCGGCCCGCTCGAGGTGGGCTACGACGCCGAGGCGCTCGGCCGGGTCACCCGCGAGCAGATCGAAGCCGGCCCCCAGAACATCTGGCGCTATGCGCCGCTGCTGCCGGTCGGCACCGACCCCGCCGGCCGCGTGACCCTCGACCCGGGGCTGACCCCGCTGGTCAAGGCGGATCTGCTGGCCAAGGAGCTCGGCATCACCGGCGCGCTGTGGGTGAAGGACGACTCGGCCAACCCGACCCACTCGTTCAAGGACCGGGTCGTCTCGGTGGCGCTGACGGCGGCGAAGGCGCTGGGGTTCACCCGCTACTCGTGCGCCTCCACCGGCAACCTGGCCAACTCGGTCGCCGCGCACGCGGCGCGGGCCGGGGTGCCGTCGACGGTGTTCATCCCGTCTGACCTGGAGCCCGGCAAGGTCGTCATGAGCGCTGTGTACGGCGGTGACGTCGTGGCGATCGAGGGGTCCTACGACGACGTCAACCGGCTGTGCTCGGAGCTGACCGAGACCGACGAGTTCGAGGACACGGCGTTCGTCAACGTCAACGTGCGGCCGTTCTACGCCGAGGGGTCCAAGACGCTCGGGTATGAGGTCGCGGAGCAGCTCGGCTGGCGGATCCCGGCGCAGGTCGTGATCCCGATGGCCAGCGGCGAGCTGCTGACGAAGATCGACAAGGCGTTCAGCGAGCTGGTGGAGATCGGGCTCGTGCCCGACACGGAGTGGACGGTGTTCGGCGCGCAGTCCGCGGGCTGCAACCCGATCGCGGTGGCGCTGCACAAGGGCACCGACGAGATCGTGCCGGTGAAGCCGACGGGCATCGCCAAGTCGCTCAACATCGGCGACCCGGCGGCCGGCGTCTACGCGCTGGAGTCGGTGCGGCGCACCGGCGGCTGGATGGAGTACGTCGACGACGACGAGATCCGCGCCGGCATCGAGCTGCTCGCCCGCACGACCGGCGTGTTCGCCGAGACCGCCGGCGGGGTCACCACCGCGGTGCTGAAGAAGCTGGTCGAGACCGGCAGGCTCGACCCGTCGAAGGAGACGGTCGTCTTCAACACCGGCGACGGGCTGAAGACCCTCGATGCGGTCGCCGGCACGGTCGGCCCGACGCACCGGGTCAAGCCCTCGCTGAAGTCCGTCCGCGAGGCCGGGCTGGTGAGCTGAGGTCCGGGCCATTTCGGCTGAGGGCTGATTTTTTCGCGCAACCCGCCGACGCCGTGACGGACGGTGTCGGCGCGGGTGCGGCTGAGAGAGCGCTTTCACTCCTTGGACGAGGGGCGACTCAGCCGATCGACGGAGCCGGTCGCGACGCAGTGTGACCGCGCTCAAGCCGTGCGTCTCGAAGCCACCCGGCGAGGGACTTGACGACCTCAGGACCGCGCGCCAGGATGCTCGGTGCGGGAGGACGTGTCGCCGCGAGGCCCGGACCCTGGTCCAGGCCCGCGACCACAACACCGGAGGTGTTGGCGAGCGTCCTCTCGACCATTTCCACCGGTCCCCATATATCTGTTGTCCGTCGATGCGTCTCTGCGCCACGCTGGCGGGCATGAGCCAGGACCTCAGCATCGTCGAGCTGGACGCCGATGACCCGGCGGCGGTCGACGCGGCCTTCACCATCGGTAACGAGGCGATCCTCGCCGACCTGCCGGACTTCCCCCCGAGCTGCCGGGCCGAGCACGAGGTCCGGGTCCGCCTGCCGATGCCGGGCACGGACCGGCACACGTTCCTGGCGTATCGCGACGGTCTCGCGGTCGGGCTCGTACAGGCGGATCTCCCGATATTCGACAATCTGAACAAATCGTTCCTCGACGTGCTGGTCCTGAAGGAGCACCGGCGGCGGGGCGTCGGGCGGGCGCTGTTCCGGCACGCGGTCGGCTTCGGCCTGGCCCGTGGCCGCACCTCGGTGATGGGCTTCAGCGTGATCACCGACGCCGGTGGCGCGCCGACCGGCTCCTCGGCGCCGTTCGCCGCGGCGCTCGGCCTGGACAACAAGCTCATGGACGTGCGCCGCCGGCTCGACCTGTCGACCGCCGACGATGCCGAGCTGGCGAGGATGCTCGCCACGAGCTGGCCGAAGGCGGCCGGCTACAGCACCGTCCAGTGGGGCAACACGCCGCCCGAGGAACTGATCGAGGACATGGCGCTGCTGGACAGCTCCTTCCTCGACGAGGCGCCGAAGGGTGACCTCGACCTGGAGGCGGAGAAGGTCGACGCCGATCGTCTGCGGCGGGTGTACGAGACGCGCGCCCGCTACGGTGCGCGCCCATACGAGACCGGCGTCATCCACGACGCGACCGGCCGGCTCGTCGCGTTGAGCGCGCTGCGGTTGAGCAAGACCGTCGACTGGCACGCGTGGCAGCAGATCACCCTGGTGCACCCGGCCCACCGGGGGCACCGGCTCGGCCTGATCTCCAAGCTGGTCAACCTGCAGGCCATGCGCGCGCAGGAGCCGGCGGTCCGGATCGTCGACACGTTCAACGCCGAGGTCAACTCGCACATGATCGCGATCAACGAGGCGATGGGGTTCCGCGCGCTCGACCGGTGGGCCAACTGGCAGACATCAGTCGCGTGAGCGGTCCTCGTACATCGCCAGGAAGATCGAATACGCCTGGCCGTGGGTCTGGTCGTTGTGGGCGTACTCGTCCAGCAACGCCTCGAACCTGTCCTGCAGCTCCTGCCACTGCTGCGGGGTGAGCCGCAGGCCGAGCCGCGCGAAGTTGGCCGATCCCGCCTGGTCCTGCAGCAGCGCCAGCTCCTGGTGGAACGCCTCCAGCATCGCCTCGTTGCTACCGCTGCCGCTGAGCTGCCACGACTTGCGGGTGGACAGGTAAGGCACCTCGCGGGAGCCGCGCGGCCCGCGGCGCTCCTCCTGGGGCACCAGGAACCCCGTCGCGACCAGCGTCCGGACGTGGTGCAGCACGGTCGCCGGGTTGGCGTCGAGCCGCTCGGCGATCTCCTTGTTGGTGAGCGCACGGTCCAGGCAGAGCCGGATGATGCGCAGGCGGACGCCGGAGGCGAGTGCCTTGGCCTCCGCGTCGGTCGCTGGTCGCCGCATCGTCCGAGTCTACCGATTGACTTTTCCCAATCGGTCATCGACAGTGGGTCCGTGAGACTGGGCCTGCTCCGCGATCACGACTTCCGGCTGCTCTTCACCGCCGACACCATCAGCCAGGTCGGCACCCAGGTGACCCTGCTCGCGCTGCCGCTCGTCGCCGTGCTCACGCTCGACGCGACCGCGCTGGAGGTCGGGGTCCTGGCGGCCTGCGAGACCGCCGCCTTCCTGCTGGTCGGACTGCCCGCCGGGGCCCTCGTGGACCGGCTCCGGCGGCGCGAGACGATGATCGTCGCCGACCTCCTGCGGGCGGTCCTGCTCGCCTCCGTGCCGCTGGCGTGGTGGAGCGACACGTTGCGGATGCCGCAGCTGTACGTGGTGGGCCTGCTCTGCGGGGTGTGCACGGTCTTCTTCGACGTGGGGTACCAGAGCTACCTGCCGTTCCTGGTCGGCAAGGACCGCCTGGTCGAGGGCAACGCGATCCTGGAGATGGTGCGCTCCACCTCCCAGATCGGCGGCCCCAGCGTCGCCGGCGGCCTGGTCAAGGTGCTCGGCGGCCCGCTCGCCCTCGCCACCGACGCGGCCAGCTACGTGCTGTCGGCACTGTTCCTGTGGCGTATCCGCAAGATCGAGGAGCGCCCGGCCCGCAAGCCCGACGCGCACCTCGGCCGGGAGATCCTGGAGGGCCTCCGGTTCGTCGTGGGCAACCGGCTGCTGCGGGCGATCTCCATGTGCACGGGCACCGGCAACTTCTTCGGCTCCATGTACGGCGCGATGCTGATCGTCTACTTCGCCCGGGATCTCGCCCTGTCGCCGGTGGTCATCGGCCTGTGGTTCAGCGTCACCGGGCTCGGCGCGCTGGCCGGCGCGTTCCTGGTCGGGCCGTTCGTGCGCTGGTTCGGGCAGGGGCCGGCGATGTGGATCTCGATGCTCGCGGCGTCCCTCGGCGAGCTGCTGGTGCCGTTCGCGCGCGACGACTGGCGGCTGTGGCTCGCGGCGGCGGGCAGCATCGTCTTCGGCGTCGGCGTCGTGGTCTACAACGTGACCCAGGTCAGCTTCCGGCAGACGATCACGCCCGACGACCTGCTCGGCCGGATGAACGCCACGATGCGGTTCATCGTCTGGGGCACGATGCCGATCGGCGGGCTCGTCGGCGGCGTGCTCGGCACCGCCATCGGCGTGCACGAGACCATCTGGGTGGCATGCGCCGGAATGCTGGTATCGGTGGTGCCGCTCGTTCTGTCACCCTTGCGGAAGCTCCGCGAGTTGACGTCCGCACCTTCCGCGGGCACGGAAGCAGTGCGGAAGTAGGCCGATCTTGCGGTGGTGACGGGTTGCGTGGTTCCAGTCGCGGCTTCCGGTCACCATCGCAAGGTCGGCGCTTCCTCGGTTCCCCGCAGTTTGGTCTGACGTTTTACAATTCCATGAACCGGACTATTCGACGTATGCCGATGTACTAGCCCTTTGTCGGACCGTCCAAGAAAGGTCCCATCGGAAACCTTTTGCGTGCGCATGAACCGTGACCTTGCTGTCCGATTTGGGGCTGTCGGGTCTCGGGTTATCTCGTGTACCGTCCGTTTCGGTCGTCGATCCTCGCGCCGGTGCCACGCTCATGGCCCGGCGTGCCGGCCGAGGACCTCAAGGCTGGTCCCCACAGCCAGCCGGAGTACGAAGAGGGACCGAAGCAGAGGAAGTGCACCGTGGCACAGGGCACCGTCAAGTGGTTCAACAGCGAAAAGGGCTATGGCTTCATCGCGGTCGACGGGGGGCAGGACGTCTTCGTCCACTTCTCCGCGATCGAGATGGATGGCTACAAATCGCTGGAAGACGGACAGCGCGTCGAGTTCGAGATCGCGCAGGGTCAGAAGGGCCCGCAGGCAGAGAAGGTTCGTCACCTCGCCTGACAGATCGTTCGTCCACCCCCGCCGGGGCACCGTCCTCATTGATGAGGAACGGTGCCCTGCGTCTTTTCCGCCATTGTTCGTGCCATTCATGCCTGATTTGTAGGCGTTTGCGCGCTTCGACCACCCTGGCCGTCACCTCGGGTTTGCTTGCACTCGACGGGCCAGAGTGCTAAACAGGAGTTGGCACTCGCAACAGGTGAGTGCCAACGGTCGGGGCGGTGCAGCGCCTGGGCGCGGGAGCGTCGAGGGGCTGGTCGTCGCGGGCTCATCCGGCCCGACCATTGAGGATCCCGCTGGGTCCTTGAAGGTGCGAAAGCAGGCGGTGAGCCGCCGGCCCCACGTGGGTCGCGAGGCGTAGCCGGAGTGTCCAGGAGGACAACGCCGAATGGCCAAGATTATCGCGTTCGACGAGGAAGCGCGCCGCGGCCTCGAGCGGGGCATGAACACCCTCGCCGACGCCGTCAAGGTGACGCTGGGCCCCAAGGGCCGCAACGTCGTCCTCGAGAAGAAGTGGGGCGCGCCCACCATCACCAACGATGGTGTGAGCATCGCCAAGGAGATCGAGCTCGAGGACCCCTACGAGAAGATCGGCGCCGAGCTGGTCAAGGAGGTCGCGAAGAAGACGGACGA
>NZ_JBFAJA010000096.1:0-28936 GCF_040654975.1 Dactylosporangium sp. NPDC050588
CGGGACGATGTAGTCGAGCCACTCCCGCTGCACCCACAGCCGCGTGTCGGCGTAGATCTCGTCGTAGGACTGCAGCCCGCGGTCGGGGCAGGCCGGCGCCGGAGCGCAGCGGAGGTGACGGCATGACCTCACTGATCCTGCAGCGGGTCCGCACGCCCCGCTGGGTCGGTTGGGCGCTCGTGCTGGTCGGAGCGCTGGTGGCGCTCTGGCTGCCCAACGGGCTCTATCCGGCGGTCGCGGTGGACATGCTGTGCTGGGCGCTCTTCGCCGTCGCGATCGATCTGCTGCTGGGGTACGGCGGGCTGCTGTCCTTCGGGCACGCGGCCTTCTGGGGGACCTCGGCGTACACCGCCGGGATCATCGCGGCGCGGGCGGGCGTGCCCTTCCCCGTCGCCGTGCTCGGCGGCGCCCTCGCCGCGGCCGCCCTCGCGGTGCCGATCGGCTACCTCGCCGTGAAGCGCTCCGGGATCTACTTCGCGATGGTGACTCTGGCCTTCGCGCAGATGGTGTACTTCGTGGCCAACGAGTGGTCGTCGGTGACCGGCGGCGAGAACGGGCTGCAGAGCGTGCCGCGGGAGCTGTTCGGGCTCGACCTGTCGGACCCGTACTACTTCTACTACGCGGCGCTGCCCCTCGCCGTGCTCGGGCTGCTGCTCGCGTGGCGGATCGTGCACTCGCCGTTCGGCCGGGTGCTGGTCGCGATCCGGGACAACCCGGCCCGGGCCCGCGCGCTCGGCTACCCGGCCCACCGGTACAAGCTCCTCGTCTTCGTCCTGTCGGCGTTCGTCGCCGGGCTCGGCGGCGGGCTCTTCGCGGTCGCGCACGGCTTCGTCTCCCTCGACGTCGTGCACTGGACGACCTCGGGCAAGGGCGTGGTGCTCGTCGTGCTCGGCGGCATCGGCACGCTGTGGGGCGGGGTGGTCGGCGCGGCCCTGGTCGTGAACCTGGAGGACCAGCTGTCGCAGGCGGGCTTCACGCTGATCGGCCTGGTCACCGGGGGCATCTTCGTGCTCGTCGTGCTGCTCTTCCGGCGCGGCCTGTGGGGATCCGCCGTGGCACTGGTCCGCCGTTTTGTTCCCTAGTGTGATCGCCCGCACATTCTGATACGAGACGGTTCCGTATCGCTTCGCCTTGCCCTAGCTTGGTGGAGGATACGGAACTGTTCCGTATCGTATCGCGCGTTCGCTCACTGGGGGCTTGAACCACATGGACGCAGCCACACCCAACACCGGACATCCCCGCCGCTGGGCCATCCTCGGCGTGCTCGTCATCAGCCTGCTCGTCGTCGTGCTGGACAACACCGTCCTCAACGTCGCCATGCGCACGATCGCCGACCCCGTGCACGGCCTGGGCGCGACCCAGAGCGAGCTGGAGTGGTCGATCAACTCCTACACCCTGGTCTTCGCCGGCCTGCTCTTCACCGCCGGCATCCTCGCCGACCGGCTCGGCCGGCGGATCACGCTCACCGTCGGGCTCGTGCTCTTCGGCATCGCGTCGCTCGTCTCCGCCTACGCGGACTCGCCCGCCCAGCTGATCTGGGCCCGCGCCCTCATGGGCCTCGGCGCCGCGGCGGTCATGCCCTCGACCCTCTCGATCATCGCCAACGTCTTCGACCCGCGTGAGCGGGCCAAGGCGATCGGCGTCTGGGCCGGCGCCGTCGGCCTCGGCGTCGCGATCGGCCCGATCGTCGGCGGCCTGCTGCTCGAGCACTTCTGGTGGGGCTCGGTCTTCCTGATCAACGTCCCGATCGTCGTCGTCGGCGTGATCCTCGTCAGCGTCCTCATCCCCGAGTCTCGGGACCCGCGCCCCGGGCGCATCGACATCGTCGGCGTGGTCCTGTCCATCATCGGCCTGACGCTGCTCACGTACGGTGTGATCGAAGGCGGCGAGTCCGGCTTCGGCGAGCTCAAGTCCTGGGGCACCCTGGCCGCCTCGGCCGCCGTCCTCGCCGCGTTCGTGCTCTACGAGCGGAGCATCGAGTTCCCGTCGCTGGACGTGAAGCTCTTCGCCAACCGCCAGTTCTCCGCCTCCACCGCGATGATCGGCCTGGTCTTCTTCGCCGCGATGGGCGCCATGTTCACCAGCGCCTTCTACCTGCAGCTGGTGCGCGGCTACGGCCCGCTCGCCTCCGGCGCGCTCTTCGTGCCCTTCGCGCTCGGCCAGCTCGTCTTCGCCCCGCGCAGCGCAGCGATGGTCAAGCGCTTCGGCCCCAAGGCGGTCAGCACCACCGGCCTGCTCCTCGTCTCGCTCGGCCTGGCCGGCTGGATCTTCATCGGTGCCTCGACGCCGATCTGGGTCGTCGGTGCCCTGTTCTTCATCATGGGCGTCGGCATGGCCAACGTGATGCCGCCCGCCACCGAGGCCATCATGGCCGCGTTGCCCCGGGAGAAGGCCGGCGTCGGATCGGCCGTCAGCAACACCATCCGCCAGGTCGGCGGTGCCCTCGGCGTGGCCGCTCTCGGCGCGGTCATCAGCTCCTACTACCGCAGCGGTGTCGAGTCCTCCACGACCGGCCTGCCGGCCGCGGCGAAGCACGTGGCCGACGAGTCGATCTCCGGTGCGTACGGTGTCGCGCCGCACGTCGGGCCCGCGGGGCCGGCGCTGATCCAGCACGCCAACGACGCCTTCATCACCGCGATGCACTACTCGGCGATCGGCTCCGCGATCTTCGCGGTCCTCGGTGCGGCCGTCGCGTTCGCCTTCCTGCCCGGCAAGCGCCCGGCCTCGGCCCCCGCGCCCACGACCGCGGAAGGCCTCGCCGAGGAGCAGGGTGTCGAGCTGGTGGACGTGTGATGTCCTTTGAGCCGGCCGTTGATGGCTTCCGTGTGAGAACTCGGTAACAATGGAAGCCATGACGACGGCGAGCGTGGATGCGGTGGCCGACCAGGACCGCAAGGGTCCCGGCCGGCCCCGCAGCGCCCGCGCGGACGAGGCCATCATCGAGGCGGTCCTGGACCTGCTCAGCGCGGGCCAGAGCGCCGACGCGCTGTCCATCGAGGCGGTCGCGGCGAAGGCGGGCGTGGGCAAGGCGACGATCTACCGCCGCTGGCCCAACAAGGAAGCTCTCCTCATCGACGCCGTCACCACGATGAAGGGCCCCGTCCCGGAGCCCGCGGGCGTGTCGGTCCGCGACGACCTGGTCGCCCTGATCGCTGGCATGCGCACCAAGCGCATGCACCACTACGGCAAGGTCACCGCCTGCCTGCTGCCCGAGCTCGTCAAGGGCGAGGAGATGCACAAGGTCTACCAGGCCGGCGTCGTCGAGCCCCGTCGCGACGTGATGCGGGGCGTCCTGCGCCGCGGCATCGAGAGCGGCGAGCTGCGCGCCGACCTGGACGTGGAGCTGACGCTGCTCATGCTGTCGGGTCCGGCGATCGCGCAGAACATGCTGCGCTGGAACCCCGCCGTGCCCGACGAGGGCTTCGCCGAGCACCTGGTCGACGCCATTCTCCGCGGCGCCCGCCCCTGACCGTTTTCCACCCAGCCTTTTTCAAGTAGCGGATCCGGTCGCCGTGGCAGCCGGATCCGCTGCTCGATCACGGCTCCCGGCGCACGCCGGCACTTCCCGGCGTCGACCTCGTCTGCGACCGTCGGCTGCCGCTGGACGCGCCGTCGAGGCTGCCGGATCGCCGCTTGGCCTGCCTCGCGCCTCGGCGCGGGCAGTGCGTCGCGAAGCGGCGCATTGGGGCTGCGGGTGAGCATCCCCGCCGGGCCCCGCCGCGGCAGCGGTGGGGGGAGTTACAGCCCTCAGCGGAGGCGGTGGAGGCGGAGGGCCAGCTGGACCTCCAGGGCGCGCTCCGGCTTCTGCCAGTCGGCGCCCAGGAGCTGGCCGATGCGTTCGAGGCGCTGGGTCACGGTGTTGACGTGGACGTGGAGCAGCTCGGCGGCGCGGGCCAGGCTGCCGCCGACGCCGAAGTACGCCTCCAGCGTCTTGACCAGCGCGGTGCCCCGGCGGACGTCGTAGTCGACGACGGGGCCGATGGTGGAGCCCAGGAAGGCTTCGACGTCGCGGTCGCGGCCGTCGGGGGCGGAGCCCAGCAGGAGGCCGACGAAGCCCAGCTCGGCGGTGCTGGCACCGGCGCCGGCGCGGCCCAGGGCGGCGAGGGCGATGACGCAGCGGTCGGCGTCGCGGTAGGCGGCGGCGATGCCCGCGGGGCCGGTCGCCGGGCCGCCGGCGCCGGCGGTGACGGGGCGGCCGAGGACCTTACCGAGGTCGCGGGCGACGGTGCGGGCGAGAGGGCCGGCCGCCTCGCCGGGCAGGAGGAGGACCACGTGGCCGTCGCGGGCGGCGGCGAGGCCGCCGCGGGTCTGCGCGTAGGTCTGTGCCCAGGACATGGCGCGCTGGCGGGCCGTGTTCATGGGGCCGCCGGCGAGCGCGTCCTCGCCGACGGCGACGACGACGTTGGGGGCGTCCAGGTCGACGCCGAGGCGCTTGGCGCGGGTGCGCAGGGAGTCGGCGTCGCGGACGGGGCGGGTGATGACGTCGTCCAGGAGCTCGCCGCGGACGCGGCCCTCGGCCTCTGCGACGGTGCGGCGGAAGAGCAGCAGGAGCGCGGTGACGACGGCGGCGCGCTCCAGGATGCGCTGGTCGGCGTCGACGAGGGGGCGGTCGGGCCGCAGGACGAGCGCGCCGAGGTTCTCCGCGCCGGCCACGACTGCCGCGAGCCACAGCGGTCCCCGCCGGACGCTGCGCCCCTCGGTGCGGGAGGCGGCGAGGGCTTCGGCGATGGCGCTGGCGTCAGGGGCGTCGAGCTCGCCGACGCTGGCCTGGTGTCGGCCGTCGGCGTCCAGGACGAGCAGCGCACCGCCCAGCACCTCGGTGACGACCTCGGCGATGTCCTCGACGCCGGCGCCCCGCAGCACGAGGGCCGTCATGCGGTCGTGGGCGGCGGCGGCCCGCTCGACGGAGTCGCTGTGGGCGCGGATCGTGCCGTTGGCGGCCGACAGCTCCTCGAGGGCGGCCTGGGTCTCGCCGAGGAGGCGGGCGGTGTCGATGGCGACGGCGGCGTTCGCGGCGAGGGAGACGAGCAGCGACACCTCTTCGCGGGCGAACGGGCGGGCGGAGCGGTTCGCGGCGTACAGGACGCCGATGATGCGGGAGCCGAGCCGCAGCGGCACGCCCAGGATCGCGACGAGCCCCTCCTCGCCGACGCCGGCGTCGATGTCTCCGGTGTGCCGGAAGCGGGCGTCCTCGGGGTAGTTGGCCGTCACGTACGGGCTGCCGGTCTGCGCCACGAGGCCGCCGAGGCCCGCGCCCATCGGCAGGCGCAGGGCCTGGAACTTCGCGGAGATGGAGCCGTCGGTGACCCGCATGTAGGTGTCGCCGTGCTGTTCGTCGTTGAGCGTCATGTACGCCACGTCGGCGCCGAGCAGGGTCCGGGCGCGATGGACGATGGCGGCGAGGACGGCGTCGACGTCACGGAGCCCGGCGAGGTCGCTGGCGGTGTCGAAGAGGCCGGAGAGCTCCTCCTCGCGGCGCCGCCGGCGCTCCAGGAGGGCCCGGACGCGCAGGGCGACGACCTTGGCCTGCTCCAGCTCGGCGAGGCGGTCGGGTGGGAGGCCCGCGTTGCGGGCGGCGACGAGCGGGCCCTCGAACTCGACCGCTGCGGCCTCCCGCGCGAGCAGCTCCAGGTACTCCAGCATCGTCACACCCCCATTGTGCTAGTGGGCGGTCCAGCCGCCGTCGATGGCGACGGACGTGCCGGTGATGAACCCCGCGGCGTCGGAGCAGAGGTACGCGACGAGCTCGGCGACCTCCGAGGGCTCGATGAGCCGCTTGATCGCCGCGCTGGTGAGCATGATCTTCTCGACGACCTCGGTCTCGTCGATGCCGTGCGTGGCGGCCTGGGCGGCGATCTGGCCCTCGACGAGCGGGGTGCGCACGTAGGACGGGTTGATGCAGTTGCTCGTGACGCCGTGCGGGGCGCCTTCGAGCGCGACCGTCTTGGACAGGCCTTCGAGGGCGTGCTTGGCCGTCACGTACGCGGCCTTGAACGGCGAGGAGCGCAGCCCGTGGACGGAGGAGATGTTGACGACCCGCCCCCAGCCGGTGCGGTACATGTGGGGCAGGACCCGGCGGGTGAGGCGGAACGGCGCCTCGACCATGACGGCCTGGATGTAGGCGAACCGCTCCGGCGGGAAGTCCTCCAGCGGCGCCACGTGCTGCAGGCCGGCGTTGTTGACCAGCACGTCGACGTCCCAGTGCTCGGCCAGGAGCGACTCGGCCTCGTCCAGGTCGGACAGGTCCGCGGTCACCGGCGTGAGACCGAGGTCGGCGAGCGGCTTGATGCCGTCCGCGTCGCGGTCGACGGCGACCACCTTCGCGCCGGCCGCGGCGAGGCGCACGGCGACGCCCCGGCCGATGCCGCTGCCCGCGCCGGTCACCAGTGCGGTCCGGCCGCGCAGGTCCAGGGCGACCACCTGGTGCGGCGAAACGGGATGTGGCGTCGTCATGGCGGGAAACGTACGAGCCTTCGCGCGTGCGTCCCATGGGGTCCGCCCACATACCTTCGGGGCACTCGGTGTGTGTGTCCTGTCGCCGGTACGAGCGGTGGGTGGGCTAGTGTGTCGAACACACGTTTGAGGGGGGTGCCGGTGCGGGTGCTGGGGGTCGACCCGGGGCTGACCCGCTGCGGGGTCGGCGTGGTCGAGGGCGTGCCGGGGCGGCCGTGCAAGCTGGTGCACTACGAGGTGGTCACCAGCGACCCGGACACCGACCTGGCGCACCGGCTGCTGAACCTCGACGAGCGGCTGACCGCGCTGGTCGCCGAGCACCGGCCCGAGTCCGTCGCCGTGGAGCGGGTGTTCAGCCAGCACAACGTGCGCACCGTCATGGGCACGGCGCAGGCGGGCGCGGTCGCGATCCTCGTCGCCGCGCGGGCCGGGCTGCCGGTGCAGACCTACACGCCGAGCGAGGTCAAGGCCGCGGTGAGCGGCAACGGGTCGGCGGACAAGGCACAGGTCACCGCGATGGTGACCCGGCTGCTGCGGCTGACGGCCGCGCCCCGGCCCGCCGACGCCGCCGACGCCCTGGCTCTGGCAATCTGTCATGTCTGGAGGGGCGGCACCAAGGACCGCATCCAGGCGGCGCTGAGGAGAGCACGATGATCGCGAGTGTGCGGGGGCGGGTCGCCGCCGTGTCGCCGGACGGGGCCGTGATCGAGGTCGGCGGGGTGGGCCTGGCCGTGCTGTGCTCGCCGCACACCATCGCGGACCTCCGCGTCGGTGACGAGGCCCGGCTGGCGACGTCGCTGGTCGTGCGGGAGGACTCCCTGACCCTGTACGGCTTCGCCGACGACGACGCCAAGCAGCTGTTCGAGCTGCTGCAGACCGCGTCCGGGGTGGGGCCGCGCCTGGCGCAGGCGGTCCTCGCGGTGCACACCCCCGAGGTGGTGCGCCGGGCCATCGCCGGCAACGACACGTCGACGCTGACCCGGGTGCCGGGCATCGGCAAGAAGGGCGCGGAGCGGCTCGTGCTGGAGCTGCGCGACAAGATCGGCGCGCTGCCCGGCGACGGTGCGGCGCTGGTCGGGGTCGGCGCGGGCGCGGCGTGGGCCGAGCAGGTCCGCCAGGCGCTCGTCGGGCTCGGCTGGACCGCCGGCCAGGCCGACCAGGCCGTCGCCGCCGTGGCCGAGCAGCTCGACGGCGGCACCGTCCCGCCGGTGCCGGTGCTGCTGAAGCAGGCGATCCGCATGCTGGGCACCATCCGGTGACCGATCCCCTCGTCAGCGCGTACTCCTCGCCGGAGGACCGGGCCGCCGAGCAGAGCGTGCGCCCGAAGCGGCTCGCGGAGCTGATCGGCCAGCACCGGGTCCGCGAGCAGCTGGACCTGCTGCTGCAGAGCGCGCTGCGGCGTGGCAGCCCGCCGGACCACATCCTGCTGTCCGGCCCGCCCGGCCTGGGCAAGACCACCCTCGCCATGATCGTCGCCGCCGAGCTGTCGGCCGGCCTGCGGATGACCAGCGGCCCGGCGATCGAGCGCGCCGGCGACCTCGCCGCGGTGCTGACCAGCCTGTCCGAGGGTGACGTGCTGTTCATCGACGAGATCCACCGGATCGCGAAGCCCGCCGAGGAGCTGCTGTACAGCGCCATGGAGGACTTCCGCGTCGACGTCGTGGTCGGCAAGGGGCCGGGCGCGACCGCGATCCCGCTCGACGTCGAGCCCTTCACGCTGGTCGGCGCGACGACCCGCAGCGGTCTGCTCACCGGCCCGATGCGGGACCGCTTCGGCTTCGTCGGCCAGCTGGAGTTCTACGACCCGGACGAGCTGGAGCTCATCATCGCCCGGTCGGCGCGGATCCTGGACGTGCCGATCACCGACGAGGGCTCGGTCGAGATCGGCCGGCGGTCGCGCGGCACGCCCCGCATCGCCAACCGGCTGCTGCGCCGCGTCCGCGACTACGCGGAGGTGCGGGGGACCGGCGTGGTCGACCTCGCCGCGGCCAAGGCGGCCCTGGCCGTGTACGACGTCGACGAGCTCGGCCTGGACCGCCTGGACCGCGCGGTGCTGCACGCGCTGATCCGGCAGGGCGGGGGACCGGTCGGGCTGTCCACGATCGCCGTGGCCGTTGGTGAGCAACCCGACACCGTCGAAGAGGTCTGTGAACCTTTCCTGCTACGGACGGGCCTGCTCGCGCGTACTCCGCGTGGGCGAGTGGCGACGCCGAGTGCATGGCGCCATCTCGGGCTCCCGGTTCCCGCTGGTACCGTCGGTGGCGGGAGCCACGCAGGGGGAACATCGCCACAATTGCCCGATCTTTTCAGCTTGGAGCCGTAGCGTCCCTAGCTGTCGTGATCGGACCGTGATAGACGCCGGTCTGCGTGTCTTGCGACACACCGACTAGACTCGCCGCGGTCCGCCGCGCGGACTTCATACTTCGCTCGGTCCACCCAGGCAACTGGGTTCCGAGCCGACCGGAAGGCATGATCGTGCTGTTCGCCGAGGCGCAGGGTTCAGGGGGCAGCGGCTTTCCCAGTCTGCTGCTGATCGTCGGGGCCTTCGTCCTGCTCTACTTCATGATGATCCGCCCGCAGCAGCGCCGCCGCCGGGAAGTGCAGAACATGCAGTCCTCGATGGGGGTCGGCGACGAGATCGTCACGGTTGGTGGCCTGTATGGCACGATTCGTGAGATCGACGACGAGACTGTCCTGCTGGAGATCGCGCCCGGCGTCACCGCCAGATACGCCAAGGCCGCGATCGGCAAGGTGAACCAGAAGGCCGCCGCCGTCGACGAGGACGTGACCGAGGCCGAGACCGAGGAGGCCGACGAGCCGGCACCGGGCTCGACGCCGAAGTCGATCGACTGAGCGATCGGCTGAGCTACCGCCACCACCACGACGAACAAGCACGCCGCGCACCCCGCCGGCGTTAGTGCAGGGAGACCCGACAGCCGTGGCACAACCTCAGGCACCGATGCACCCGGGCCGTCAGCTCGGTGTGCTCGGCACCATCTTCGTTCTGCTCGCCATCTGGGTGTGGTTCGGCGGTGACGGCGGCTGGCGCAACCGGCTTGAGCCTAACCTCGGCCTCGACCTCATCGGCGGGACCACGGTCACGCTGCAGGCGAAGACCGACAACGGCAAGCCGCCCACGAAGCAGCAGATGGCGACGGCCAAGGACATCATCGACAGCCGGGTCAACGGCCTCGGTGTCTCCGAGGCCGAGGTTGTCGTCGAGGGCGACACCAACATCGTCGTCTCCCTGCCCGGCAAGAGCGACGACCGGTTGAAGCAGATCGGCCAGACCGCCGAGCTGCGCTTCCGCAAGGTGCTCGGCTCGACGCAGGACGTCGGCGGCGCAGACCCGTCGGCGTCGGCCTCGGCGTCGCCCTCCACCTCGCCCTCCACGTCGGCGGCTCCTTCGGGGACCCCGTCGGCGTCCGGGTCGGCCAGCGCCAAGCCGTCGGGCTCGGCGTCCGCGCCGTCCTCCGCGCCGGCGACCTCCGCCCCCGCGTCGGACCCGGCCTCGGCGCCGGCCTCGTCCGCGCCCCCGGTGGCGGCGGACGTCGCCCAGCAGCGCGCGGCGGTGCAGAAGAAGCTCGGCGAGTCCGTCTGGGCCGCCGCCATGGCCGAGACCGCGCCGGTCGACCTGTCCGCCGACCCGGCGAAGGCTCAGCTCTACGCGCCGTTCAAGACCCTGACCCCCGAAGAGGTCGCGGTCCTGCCGCCGGCGATGCAGTACAACATCCCGACCGTCACCTGCGCCCAGCTCGACAAGCGCCCGGTCGGCTCGATCCGCGACGAGAAGCAGCCCGCGGTCGCCTGCCAGCCCGGCGTCAAGTACAACCTCGACGTCGCCAAGGTGCTCGGCACCGACGTGGACAACGCCGACTCCTCCATCGACTCGACCAACGGCAAGTGGATCGTCACGATCTCCTTCACCGGCGGCGGCCAGAACCGGTGGACCGAGCTGACCCGCGAGGCGTACAACAACGGCACCGACAGCAAGCAGGTCGCGGTCGTGCTCGACAACCAGGTCGTCTCGGCGCCGGTCATCGAGAGCGTCATCCCCGGCGACGCGCGGATCACCGGCCAGTTCACCAAGCGTGACACCGAACTGCTGGCCAACCAGCTGCAGTACGGCGCGCTCCCGCTGTCGTTCACCCCGCAGGACGCGCAGAGCATCTCCGCCACCCTGGGCAGCTCGCACCTGGAGGCGGGCGTCCTCGCCGCCGGCATCGGCCTCGGCCTGGTCGTGCTCTACTCGTTCTTCTACTACCGGCTGCTCGGCCTGGTCATCACGCTCAGCCTCGTGCTGTCCGGCGCGATGGTCTACATGGCGCTGATCATCCTGGGCCGCACGATGGGCTTCACCCTGACGCTCGCCGGGTTCGCCGGCTTCATCGTGTCACTGGGTGTCGCCGCCGACTCGTTCGTCATCTACTTCGAACGGTTGAAGGACGAGATCCGGGAGGGTCGCAGCCCACGCAGCGCCGTCCCGCGCGCCTGGACCCGGGCCCGCCGCACGATCATCTCGGCCAACGCGATCACCCTGCTCGCCGCCGCGGTGCTGTACTTCTTCTCGATCGGCTCGGTCCGCGGCTTCGCGTTCGCCCTGGGCGTCGCGACCATCCTCGACCTCGTCGTCGTGTTCCTGTTCCGCCATCCGATCATGACGATGTTCGCGCGCAGCAAGGCGTTCTTGTCGCCGCGGGTCTCCGGCCTCGGCCGGATCGTCGAGCAGCGTCCGAGCACTGGTGTGGCGTCCTCCGCCCCCCGTCGTAACCGCCCGAAGGAGGTCTGACGATGAGCGGCAAAGGTGGCATCGCAGCCCGGCTCTACCGTGGTGAAGCCAACGTCAACGTCGTCGGTCGCCGGCGCCTCTGGTTCACCGTCGCCGGCATCGCCCTGCTGATCGCGATCGCCAGCATGGTGTTCCGGGGCTTCACGCTCGGCATCGAGTTCGAGGGTGGCAACCAGTACAACGTCCCGGTCAGCGTCGGCACGCTCGACGAGGTCGAGAAGGCGTTCGGCGACGCCGGCGTCGAGGTCAAGACGGGCCAGACGGTCGGTGACACGCAGTACGTCATCAAGACCGAGCTGATCAACGACGCGGCCCGGCAGACCGAGATCAAGGACAAGGTCGCCGACCACTTCAACATCGACGCGACCCAGATCAGCGACAGCGCCGTCAGCACCTCGTGGGGTGACCAGGTCACCGACAAGGCCCTGGTGAGCCTCGTGATCTTCCTGGCGCTGGTGACGGCCTACCTGGTCTTCCGCTTCGAGTGGCGGATGGCCGTGGCGGCGCTCGGCTCGCTGCTGCTCGACCTCGTCCTCACCGGCGGCGTCTACTCGCTCGTCGGCTTCGAGGTCACCCCGTCGACGGTCATCGGCTTCCTCACCATTCTCGGTTTCGCGCTGTACGACGTCGTCGTGGTGTTCGACAAGGTGCAGGAGAACACCCGCGGCATCACGGGCAACAACAACAGCACCTACAGCGAGGCCGCCAACCTGGCGGTGAACCAGACGCTGATGCGCTCCATCAACACCGGTCTGGTCGCGCTGCTGCCGGTCGGCGGCCTGCTCTTCATCGGTGCCGGCCTCCTCGGCGCGGGCACCCTGAAGGACCTCGGCCTGGTGCTGTTCATCGGTATGGGCGTCGCCGTCTACTCGTCGATCTTCTTCGCCACGCCGGTCCTGGCGGAGCTGAAGGTCCGCGAGCCGCGGCTGCAGGCGCACGAGTCCCGCGTGGCGAACCGCCGGGCGGCGCTCGCCAAGCAGGCCACCCAGGCGCCCGTCGTCGACAGCGACGGCGTGCCGCTGACCAAGTCCGGGGAGCGTTCCGAGCTCGCCGGCGCGGCACCCCGCCCGGGCAGCCGGCCGCAGGCCAGGCGGCCTCGGGCCGGCGGACGGCCCGGCGCCTCCGGGCGTCGCTGAACCCTCAATTGATCACCGGCACGGGCGTCGCTTCGCAGCGGCGCCCGTTCCGCTGTTACCGGAGGTGTACCTCAAGTTGGAGATCTCGGAGCTGGTCGCGAGCAAGGTCGTCGACGTGCCCGACTTTCCCAAGCCCGGCATCCTGTTCAAGGACCTGATGCCGCTCTTCTCCGACGGCCCGGCGTTCGCCGCCGTCATCGACGCGATCATCGCCGAGCACGGCTCGGACAGCTTCGACGTGGTGGCCGGGATCGAGGCGCGGGGCTTCGTGATCGCCGCGGCCATCGCGTACGCCACGGGCAAGGGCGTCGTGCCGGTGCGCAAGGCCGGCAAGCTGCCCCGCGCCACCGTCTCGGCCAGCTACGCCCTCGAGTACGGCGAGGCGACCCTCGAGGTCCACGAGGACGCCTTCGTCGCCGGTGAGCGCGTCCTGGTGGTCGACGACGTGCTGGCGACCGGCGGTACGGCCGCCGCCACCCTCAGCCTCGTCGAACGCGCCGGCGGGACCATCAGCGGCTTCAGCGTGCTGCTGGAGCTCGCGTTCCTCGACGGGCGGTCCCGGATCGCGCCGCGTCCGGTTCATGCCCTGCTGACCGTGTCCTGACCCTATTTCTGGCCTGGGAATGTCGGTGGGTGCGGGTACGCTTGCGGTCCATACGTTGACGGCGATGAGGAGTGGCCGGTGACCGGCGACATCGCATCCCCGAAGGGGGGTACGGTCAAGCGGATGGGCGCTGCGTCGACACCGGAGGCGGTCCACGTGCCAGACGATCAGCAACACGCACCGCAGGGCACCGAGCCCGAGACGGCCGAGGCCGGCGGTGTGGTGCTGCAGTTCCCGACCCCCGACGGCGCCGTCGTGCACAACCGGCGCTCGACCGACCCGGGCTACACCGGTCCGCAGCCCCCGGCGCCCGCCGGCGGGCCGCCGGTGCGCCGGGTGGCGGACGACCCGCCGGGCGAGGACACCGAGGACCTGACCGAGGCGGCCGGCTCGATGACGGGCGCGGCCCTGGGCCTGGTCGGCGCCGCGCCGACCGGCCGGCGGGTCCGCGCGCGGCTCGCCCGGTTCAACGCGCCGTGGCAGAGCCCGTCGGTCAGCGAGGTGCTCGAGCCGCTGATCGCCCAGCACAAGGCCAGCCACCCGAAGGCCGACGTGCGGCTGCTGCAGCGCGCGTATGACATGGCCGAGCACTTCCACAAGGGGCAGTACCGCAAGTCCGGCGACCCCTACATCACCCACCCGCTCGCCGTCGCCACGATCCTCGCCGACCTGGGCATGGACACCACCACCCTGGTCGCGGCGCTGCTGCACGACACGATCGAGGACACCGAGTACACGATCGAGCGCATCCAGCACGACTTCGGCGGCGAGGTCACGCTGCTCGTCGACGGCGTCACCAAGCTCGACAAGGTCAAGCTCGGCGACGCGGCCAAGGCCGAGACGATCCGCAAGATGGTCGTCGCCATGGCCAAGGACCCGCGGGTGCTGGTCATCAAGCTCGCCGACCGGCTGCACAACATGCGCACCCTGACCTTCCTGCCCCGCCCCAAGCAGGAGCAGAAGGCCAAGGAGACCCTGGAGATCCTGGCGCCGCTCGCGCACCGCCTCGGCATGAACACGATCAAGTGGGAGCTGGAGGACCTCGCGTTCCGCACGCTCTTCCCGAAGCGGTTCGACGAGATCAGCCGGCTCATCGCCGAGCACACCCCGCAGCGCGATTCGCTGCTGCGCACGGTCACGCAGAAGGTCGCCGCCGACCTCAAGCAGGCGAAGATCAAGTCCGAGGTCACCGGCCGGCCGAAGCACCTGTACTCCGTCTACCAGAAGATGATCGTCCGCGGCCGCGACTTCGGCGACATCTACGACCTCGTCGGCGTGCGCATCCTCGTCGACACGGTCCGGGACTGCTATGCGGCCCTCGGTGTCATCCACGCGAACTGGCAGCCCGTCCCGGGCCGGTTCAAGGACTACATCGCGATGCCGAAGTTCAACATGTACCAGTCGCTGCACACGACCGTGATCGGCCCCACCGGCAAGCCGGTGGAGCTGCAGATCCGCAGCTACGCGATGCACCGCACCGCCGAGTACGGCATCGCCGCGCACTGGCGCTACAAGGAGTCCAAGAGCGCGACGATCGCCGGCCCGCCCGCCCACATCGACGAGATGACGTGGCTGCGGCAGCTGCTGGACTGGCAGCGGGAGGCGAGCGACCCGTCGGAGTTCCTCGACGCGCTGCGCTTCGACCTCTCCAGCCAGGAGGTCTACGTCTTCACGCCCAAGGGCGACGTGATCGCGCTGACCGCCGGCTCCACCCCGGTCGACTTCGCCTACGCCGTGCACACCGAGGTCGGCCACAAGTGCATCGGCGCCCGGGTCAACGGCAAGCTCGTCCCGTTGGAGAGCACCCTCTCCAACGGCGACGTCATCGAGATCTTCACGTCGAAGTCCGAGACCGCCGGCCCCACCCAGGACTGGCTCGGCTTCGTCAAGAGCCCCCGGGCCCGCACCAAGATCCGGCAGTACTTCAACAAGGAGCGCCGCGAGGAGGCGATCGAGGCCGGCAAGGAGGCGATCGTCAAGGCCATGCGCAAGCAGGGGCTGCCCCTGCAGCGCCTCCTGACCTCCGAATCGCTCATGACGATCGCCCGCGAGCTGCACCTCGCCGACGTCGCCGCCCTCTACGCCGCCGTCGGCGACGGCCAGGCCTCGGCCCAGTCGATCGTCCAGCGCCTCGTCGCCGGCTACGGTGGCGAGGAGGGCGCCGTCGAGGACATCGCGGAGACCGCCACCCCGACCCGCCCCGCCCGCACCCGCACCGCCGCCTCCGACCCCGGCGTCGAGGTCCTGGGCGTCGACGACGTCTGGATCAAGCTCGCCCGCTGCTGCACCCCGGTCCCCGGCGACGCCGTCTTCGGCTTCGTCACCCGCTCCGGCGGCGTCAGCGTCCACCGCGACGACTGCGCCAACGCGGCCGACCTCAAGGAGCAGCCCGAGCGCGTCCTCGAGGTCAACTGGAAGCCGACCAGCGCCTCCACCTTCCTGGTCGCCAT
This sequence comes from Dactylosporangium sp. NPDC050588, assembly GCF_040654975.1. Classification (NCBI taxonomy): domain Bacteria; kingdom Bacillati; phylum Actinomycetota; class Actinomycetes; order Micromonosporales; family Micromonosporaceae; genus Dactylosporangium; species Dactylosporangium sp. NPDC050588. The sequence goes on from NZ_JBFAJA010000096.1 coordinate 15,433, forward strand.
CCAGGTCGAGGCTTTGGACCGCCACAAGCTCCTCGCCGACGTCACCCGCGTCCTCTCCGAGGAGCGCGTCAACATCCTCTCCGCCACCGTCACCACCACCCGCGACAGGGTGGCGATCAGCAGGTTCAGCTTCGAGATGGCCGACCCGAAGCACCTCAACCACCTGCTGGCCGCCGTCCGCCGCATCGACGGTGTCTACGACGCCTACCGGGTCACATCGGGCGCTTAACTCTTCCGGGCACTCCGTTCCTCCCGCGCACGGTCATACGCCCCGCGCGCGGGTCCTGCCTGCCCTGCGCCGCACGGCCGCCCCGACCCCGGCAAGCCGCTCCGCCTTCTGACCGCGCGCTGACGTCCCCCGAACCCATTCCGGGGTGCCTCAGACGCGCACCCACCGACGGCCAGCCGAGCCCACCCGGCGATATGTACCGGATTGCGAAGCAGGCGGCTGTATGGAAACGCCGACCCGACGACGACCGCGCCACCTTCATGATCGAAGGACAGCATTGGCCGCCCGGGCGACCACTGGACGACTTCGATCACAGAAGGCCGCGGCCCGATCGTCCCGTGGGGACCACGACAGCGGGGGAGGGCGTCTGCGACGTGCGTGTGTCGCGCTGGTTCTGAACAAACGGCGGCGGGTGCGGATTCAACCACCTGCTGGCCGCCGTCCACTGCTCCACGACGCTTACCGGGTCACGTCGGGCGCCCGGGTGCTCTGCCGCCGCATGGTGCGGACCACGACACCGACAACCCGCTCGACGGGGATCGGGCCGAGGCGGCGCGAGTCCATGCTGTCCGGCCTGGTGCCGAGCACGAGCACCGCGTCGGCGGGCACGACGGGCTGCGGGACCGCTACGCGCATGTCACCCGGCACCGGGTCGCCGGCCACCGCGACGACCCGCTTGACCATCGCAACGCCATCCGCCTTGAGCCGGAGCAGCGCGATGTCACCCGGCCGGCACCGGCGCGAGCGGCGGACCAGCACGACGTCGCCCTTGTTGAGGTCCGGCGCCATGCTGTCGCCGGTCACCGTCACCAGGAGCAGCCTGTTGCGGACGCGGCCGAGGATCGCCACCACAGCGATGACCATCGCGACGGCCGCCGCCGCGCCGAGCACGGCCGTCATCCCGATGCCACCCGCTCGTCCTGGTAGCGCCCGGCCTGCAGGCTGAACAGCCGGGCGTAGGCGCCGCCCGCCGACATGAGCTCGTCGTGGGTGCCGTGTTCGGCGATCCGGCCACCGTCGAGCACCACGATCTGATCGGCGTCGCGGATCGCGCCGAGCCGGTGCGAGACGAGCAGCGTGCTCCGGCCGGCCCGCAGCTGCCGCAACGTACGGTGCACGGCGTCCTCGGCATCGGGGTCGAGTCCGGAGCTCGGCTCGTCGAGGATCAGCAGCCCGGCGTCCTCGCGCAGGATCGCGCGGGCGATCGCCAGGCGCTGGAGCTGGCCACCGGAGAGCATCGTGCCGGCCTCATCCGAGGCGCCGAAGAAGTCGAAGCTGATCATCGTGCCGTAGCCGTGGGGCAGCCGCTCGATCGGGGCGGCGACACCGGCCTGTGCCGCGGCGCGCTCGACGGCGGCCCGGTCGCCGAGCCTGGCGAGGTCGCCGACGCCGATGTTCTCCGCGGCGGTCAGGTCGTAGGTGGTGAAGTCCTGGAAGACGGCCGAGATCCGGCGCCGCAGATCGGCGACCCGCAGGTCGCGCAGGTCCACGCCGTCCCAGGTGATCGTGCCCCGGGTCGGATCGTAGAGCCGGCACAGCAGCTTGGCCAGCGTGCTCTTGCCGGCGCCGTTGAGCCCGACCAATCCGAGCGAGCCGCCGGCCGGGATCGTGAGGTCGACGCCGCGCAGCACCCATGGGCCGTCCTCGCCGTAGCGGAACCAGACGTCGCGCAGCTCGATGCGGTCGCGCAGCGGGGCGGCGGTGGCGGCGCCGTCCGGCAGGTCGGCCGGGCCGGCCATGAAGTCGTGGTAGTGCCGCAGCAGCAGCGCAGCCTCCTCGACCCGGCCGAACTGCACGATGACGGTGCCGAAGGCACCCTGCAGCGCCGCGACGGCCGCGATGAACAGGCTGACGTCGCCCACGGTGAGCGTGCCGTGCACCGCCTGCACCACGACCACCGCCACGCCGACGCAGCTGACCAGGCCGTTGAGCAGCGTCAGGCCGCTCTGCAGCAGGGTGGCGCGGCGTTGGACGGCCTGTTCGGTGCCGGTGCTCCTGGTCAGCGCCGCCACCATGCGCTGGCGGAAGAAGTCGCCGAGGCCGAAGATCCGCAGTTCCTTGGCCGGCTGCGCCTCGGTCATCAGCGACCGGTAGTAGAACTGCAGCCGTTGCAGCGGCGACACCGCCTCGGCGACGGCGACCTGCTGGCGCACCAGCCGGCGCTGCGCCAGGTAGGCGGGCACGGCCGTGACCACCAGGATGAGCGCCATCGGCGGCCAGACGCCGAGCATCGCGGCGACGAAGCCGGTGAGCGCGGCGCCCTGGCGGGCCGTGTCGAGGGCGAACGCAGCGACGTCGTGGGGCGCGCTGTCGGCGGCCTGGCCGGCAAGGCGGAGGCGGTCGTGGTGGCCGGGGTCCTCGAAGTACCGCAGCCCCACGAGCTCGTCGAGCCGCCGTGCCAGCCGGTCCTGCACCGCGATCGTGACCCGGCGCCGGACCAGCGCGTTGACGTACATGCCGGCCTGGCTGAGCACAGCGATGGCGGTGGTGCACAGCGCGGCGCCGATCGCCGGCCACAGCACGGCGGCGGTGCTCGTCCCGCCGGCGGCCAGCCGGTCGATGAACACCTTGCTCAGCCACGCCGCGACGGGGGCCGCCGCACCGCCGGCCACGGCGAGGGTGACCAGCAGGGCGTAGCCGCCGGGCGCGGCGCGCAGTCCGAGCAGCAGGGCCGCGCCCGCGGCCCGCCACCTGCCCCGATGGTCGGCGGCGGGTGGCGGGCCGGCCGCGAAGAACTGCACCGTCATGCCGACTGGGCGAACTGGTAGTCCTTGTCCAGGTGCTCCAGCGCGATGCCGCCCCGCGCGATGACGCCGCCGGTGACACGGATGACGCGCGGGTAGCTGTCGATGCCGCCGAACGCGGCGGCCACGTCGCCGCCGATGGAGGCCATGGCGACCCGGGCTGCGGGGAGCCGGGCGGCGACCGCGTCGACGTCGGCCTCGACACCGAACACGAAGACCACCAGCGTGCCGAGGTCGTGCTGCCGGTGCTCCAGTTGCTCCAGGACCTGTTTGCACGTCTCGCAGTTCGCCGAGACGAACGCCACCACGCTGTCCGCGGCCACGTGCTCGGTCGTGACCACCACACCGTCTGGAGTGGTGGCCCGGAACGGGCCGATCGGGGAGCCCACGGCCACCAGCGAGACCGCGTGGTCGTCGCGCTGGTGACCGTGCCCCGCTCCGGCCGAGGTGCCCGGGCTGTCCCGCATGCGGCGGACGATCGCGAAGGTCAGGGTCAGGTTGAGCACGGAGATGACGAACGCCGTGATCGCGACGACGGTCAGGATCCAGGTCACGGTGTGACTCCAGTCAGCCTCGGTCGGTGGCGCCGGACCGCGCCGTCCCGAACAGGTAGGCGAGCTCCCGCCAGTGCGTCAGGGCGACCGCGCACAGCAGGCCGGCGCTGATCACGAGCCCGGCGGCCATCGCGGGAACGGGAGTGGCCGGTGCCGGATCGTGGGCGAGGAAGGTGCCGGCCGCGACGAGCACCAGCAGCCCGTTGCGCGTGAAGTGCCAGGCCTCGACCGGCCGGTCATCGGCGCCGAAGCACGCGCAGCGCACATCCTTGCCGCCCGCGCGGGCGGCGGCCAGCGCGGCCGTCACGACGACGAGGAACAGCGCGCACAGCACCAGTCCCGGCTGCGCGGTCTGCGGCAGGACGAGCAGGACGGCGAGCGCGGCCTCGGCCGCCAGCACGCCGGCCGGCAGCGCGGGGCGCAGCGCGCGCGGCACCCAGGTGAATGCCTCCAGCGAATTCCGGAATGCCTTTCGATAATCGCCGTCGGTGATTTTTCCGGCAACGGCCAGCGCCATGACAAATGCCAATAATGCGCGGCCCAGAAAATATGAGTAGGTCAAAAGAATGCACCTGTCCGAGAACGCGGCCGGACTGGGTCGAAACTCGGCCCGGCCGCTCCCTGGTAATTTCCCCGGCTATCGGCCGGGGAGTGCTGCGATCAGCAGGTGCCGATCTTCGGCCCGTAGGTGCAGCGGCTCCAGTTGACCTGGCAGCCGCAGTCGCAGGTGTAGTACTGCACGCACGTCACAGTGCTCCACACGCCGCTGCGGCAGGCGTATCCGTTGAAGTTGGCGCACGGACCGGCGCAGTCGATGCAGGCGCCGGCCTCTTCTTTGCGCAGCAGCGATCCCAACATCTTGTCGCCGACGCGCGCCAGTACTCTCGTCATTTGGCCTCCCGTGATGCGCGGTGAATAGGACTTAGACGCTGATCACCGTCGATGAACTGTAACCATCCCGCATCAGTGAGCCAAGGCATTGGCGAATGGCGAAGTATTCACTGCGCCGCAGGGGCAAAAAATGCGCGGCCCGGCTGTCGCCGGGCCGCGCACGATGGTGTGCCTCGAGTGGGATCAGGGGGTTGCCGGGCTCATCGTCAGCGCCTTGATCTTCACCTCGGTCTTTGGGGCGCCGTCGCCGGAGGCGGCTGCGGCGGGGTCGCCGGAGGCGGCGGGGTCGGGTAGGGTGCCGGCCTCGGCGACCTTCTTGATCAGGTCGAGGCCCTCGGTGACGCGGCCGAGCACCGTGTAGTTCGCCTGCAGGGACTCGATGTCCTTGTAAACGATGAAGAACTGGCTGCCGGAGCTGGACGGGTTCTCGGTCTTCGCGATGGCGACCATGCCCTCGGTGTACGCGGGGCGGCGGCCGGTCGGCAGGTTCTCCTCCGCGTAGCGGTACGTCGGGCCGCCGAGGCTGGTGCCGGACGGGTCGCCGCACTGCAGGACGTAGATGCTCTGCGTCACCAGACGGTGGCACTTGGTGTCGTCGAAGAACTTCTTGCTGGCCAGGTACGTGAAGCTGGCGGCCGCGCACGGAGCGTTGGCGGTGTCGACCTTGATCTTGATCGTGCCGACGCTGGTGTCCATGGTCATGGTCTGCGAACCGGTGCGCGGCTCGCCGGAGGTGGGCGGGGTGCCCACGTCCTTGACCTCCTTGGGGATCTCGGGCGCGGGCGACGCCGACGGGTCGACCAGGGGCAGCCAGGTGCAGCTGGTCGGGGTCGCCGAGGCGGACCCCGAGGCGGCCGCCTCGGGGCTCGCCTTGTCGTCGCCCTTGGTCAGCACGACCACCAGCCACGCCACACCGAGCAGGACCACCAACCCGCCGGCCGCAGCGGCGATCGTCGTGTTCCTGCGCCGTCGGCCGGCTGAGCGCTCTGCGCGGTCTGCCATCTCCCGCTCCAGCCGCGCACGCGCTGCGGCGCGCTGGCGGTCCCGGTTGGAGGTCACGGTTGGTACTCCTTGCTCAGCAGGGATTGGGATGGAGTTACGACTTGCTGGAAGCGCTGGCCGACGGCGTCGCGGGGGCGGACGACGCGGGCGTCGAGGCGGGGACCGACGTGGCGGGCGTCGGGTCCTCCTGCGGCGCGACGTCGGTGACCGTCAGTGAGCTGATCTTGGCCTCGGTCTTCGGCTTGCCGTCGTTGGCCGGCTCGGAGCCGCCCTCGCCGATCTTGGTGAGGACGTCCATGCCGCCGACGATCGTGCCGAAGACGGTGTAGTTCGGCGGCAGCTTGATGTCCTTGAACACCAGGAAGAACTGGCTGCCGTTGGTGTCGACGCCCGAGTTGGCCATGGCGACCGTGCCGGCCGGGTACAGGACGTTGGTGTCCGCCGGGGCCGACGGGTCCGCCGCGGAAGCAGACGGCGCGGGGGCCGGCGGCGGGTTGTTCTCGTCCGGGAAGCGGTACGCGGGGCCGCCGCTGCCGGTCGCCGACGGGTCGCCGCACTGCAGCAGCGAGTCGTTGAGCATCCGGTGGCAGGTGGTGTTGTCGAAGAACTTCTTGCCCGCGAGGTACGTGAAACTCTCCACGGTGCAGGGCGCCTTGCTCGGGTCGAGCTTGGTGGTCACGGTGCCCTGGCCGAGCGCGATCGTCATCGTCTTGACGCCGTTCTTGACGATGTCGTTGGTCCGCGGCTTGCCCACGTCGGTCACGCCGTTGCCGGCGTCGATCGGGGTCCAGGCGCACTCGGAAGCGCGGATCGGTTCGGGGTCGAAGCCTCCGGTCTTCCAGATCACGGCAAGGACCAGCAGGGTCAGTGCCACCGCCCCGCCGATGCCGGCCTGCCATTGCCGACGACGCCGTGCCGCTGCCGCCCGACGGGCGATCTGCCGCTCGGTCTTCGCCCGCGCCAAGGCGCGTTGCCGGCTCTTACTGGAAGCCACCTGTGCTCCCCTCCAGGAAAATACGTTTGGGTCCCACGTCACACGCCCGCCAGAGTGTACGGGTAGAAACCGGAATGGTGGTCGCCGCCCGGTCACGGTTCGCTGTGCCTGACCTCCGGATAGGGTCTGAGGGGTTGTCGCGCGGAAATCGACAGGGAGGAGCGCCGTGCTCGTCGCCGGCTTTCCCGCCGAAGCGTTCGGGACCAACTGCTACGTGGTCGCCCCGGCGCCAGGTGAGCAGTGCGTGGTCATCGACCCCGGGATCGGGGTCGTCGACCGGCTCGACGCCGTGCTCGCCGAGCACCGGCTGCAGCCGGCCGCGGTCCTGCTGACCCACGGCCACCTGGACCACACGTTCTCCGTCACGCCGGTCTGCGGCGCACGCGGGATCACGGCCTACATCCACCCGGACGACGGCGAGATGCTCGCCGACCCGACGAAGGGGCTCAGCACCGACCTGACGGCGCTGTTCGGCGGCCGACTGACCTGGACGGAGCCCGAGGACGTCGCACCCCTGGAGGACGGCCTGGTCCTCAAGATAGCCGGGCTGGAGCTGATCGTCGACCACGCGCCGGGCCACACGCGCGGGTCGGTGATGTTCCGCAGCGCCGAGGAGATCTTCACCGGCGACGTGCTGTTCAAGGGCTCCATCGGCCGCACCGACCTGCCCGGCGGCAGCATGACGCAGATGATGGCGAGCCTGCGCGACAAGGTGCTCACGCTCTCCGACGACCTCGTCGTCCTGCCCGGGCACGGGCCCGGCACCACGATCGGCCGGGAGCGCAAGGGCAACCCGTACCTTCGCGAGGCGACGACACAGAACCCCAACCGAGGCTGGTAGAGACAGATGACCCGTCCCACGCCGCTGTCCGGGTTTCCGGAGTGGCTCCCCGAGCAGCGCCTCGTCGAGCAGCAGGTCCTGGACCGGCTGCGGCGCACCTTCGAGCTGTACGGCTTCTCGCCCCTGGAGACGCGCGCCGTCGAGCCCCTCGACCAGCTGCTGCGCAAGGGCGAGACCTCGAAGGAGGTCTACACCCTGCGCCGCCTGCAGGCGGCCGAAGGCGAGGACGAGCAGAGCCTCGGGCTGCACTTCGACCTGACCGTCCCGTTTGCCCGGTATGTCCTTGAGAATGCGGGCAAGCTGCAGTTCCCGTTCCGCCGGTACCAGATCCAGAAGGTGTGGCGGGGGGAGCGGCCGCAGGAGGGCCGCTATCGCGAGTTCCTGCAGGCGGACATCGACATCGTCGACCGTGACACCCTGCCCTCCCACTACGAGGCCGAGATCCCGCTGGTCATCGGCGACGCGCTGCGGTCGTTGCCGATTCCGCCAGTCAAGATCATGGTGAACAACCGCAAGCTGTCTGAGGGGTTCTACCGGGGCCTCGGACTCGAGGACCCCGAAGAAATTCTCAGAATAGTCGACAAACTGGACAAAATCGGTCCAAACGCGGTGAAAGCCGAAATCCAGCAGAAGGCCACCGAGGCGCAGGCCGAGGCGTGCCTCGCCCTCGCCGGGATCAGCGCGCAGGACGCGTCCTTCGCCGACGACGTGCGCAAGCTCGGCGTCGAGCACCCGCTGCTCGACGAGGGCATCGCCGAGCTCACCGCGGTCGTGGAGACCGCCCGCGAGCACAGCCCCGGCCTGGTCGAGGCGACGCTGAAGATCGCCCGCGGCCTCGACTACTACACCGGCACCGTGTACGAGACGGAGCTCGCCGGGTTCGAACGGTTCGGCTCGATCTGCTCCGGCGGGCGGTACGACAACCTCGCCAGCGCCGGTCGCGACGTCTTTCCCGGCGTCGGCATCTCCATCGGCGTCTCGCGCCTGCTCGGCCTGCTCTTCAAGGCCGACGCGCTCGGCGTCACGCGGCCCGTGCCGACCGCCGTCCTCGTCGCGCTGTGGAGCGAGGAGGAGCGCGCCGTCAGCAACCGGATCGCCGCCTCGCTGCGCGCCCGCGGGATCGCGACGGAGGTGGCACCCGTACCGGCGAAACTCGGCAAGCAGATCCGCTACGCCGAACGGCGCGGCATCCCCTTCGTCTGGTTCCCCGCCAACGGGGAGAACCCGGACCAGGTCAAGGACATCCGGTCCGGCGAACAGGCCGGGGCCGAAGCGCAAACCTGGGCGCCCCCGGCCGCGGACATGGCACCGACGCTGCGGTGACAGAATGACTACCACCTGCCCATGCGCGAAGGAGAGAGACATCCCGTGATCCGATCCCATCAGTCCGGCGCCCTGCGGGCCGGCGACGCCGGCACGACCGTGACGCTCGCCGGCTGGGTGGCCCGCCGGCGCGACCACGGCGGCGTGATCTTCGTGGATCTCCGGGACGCCTCCGGTGTCGTCCAGGTCGTGTTCCGCGAGGACATGGAGGTCGCGCACGCGCTGCGCAACGAGTACTGCGTGCTCGTCACCGGCGAGGTGCGCGCCCGGCCCGCCGGCAACGAGAACGCCGACCTGCCCACGGGCGACGTCGAGGTCGTCGCGACGGCCCTCGAGGTGCTGTCGGAGGCCGCGCCGCTGCCGCTGCCGATCGACGACGGCGAGGCCGCCAGCGACGACGTGCGCTACCGGTACCGCTACCTCGACCTGCGCCGCTCCGGCCCGCACAAGGCGATGAAGCTGCGCTCCCGCGCCAACCAGATCGCCCGCAACCTGCTCGCCGACCGCGACTTCGTCGAGGTCGAGACGCCGACGCTGACCCGCTCCACGCCCGAGGGCGCCCGCGACTTCCTGGTCCCGGTCCGCCTGCAGCCCGGCACCTGGTATGCACTGCCCCAGTCGCCGCAGCTGTTCAAGCAGCTGCTCATGGTCGGCGGCCTGGAGCGGTACTACCAGATCGCCCGCTGCTACCGCGACGAGGGCTTCCGCGCCGACCGGCAGCCGGAGTTCACCCAGCTGGACATCGAGATGTCGTTCGTGACCCAGGACGACATCATCGAGCTCGGCGAGTCGATCGTCCGGGCGCTGTGGTCCGACCTGGCCGGCCACGAGATCACCGGCGAGATCCCGAAACTGACCTGGCACGACGCCCTCGCGCGGTACGGCTCCGACAAGCCCGACCTGCGCTACTCCGTCGAGCTGACCGAGCTGACGGACTACCTGCGCGGCACCGAGTTCCGCGTCTTCGCCGGCGCCATCGACGGCGGCGGCTACGTCGGCGGGGTCGTCATGCCCGGCGGCGCCGCGCAGACCCGCAAGGAGCTCGACGCCTGGCAGGACTGGGCGAAGGCGCGCGGCGCCCGCGGCCTCGCCTACGTCGTCCTCGACGCCGAGACCGGCGAGCCGAAGGGTCCCGTCGCGAAGAACCTGTCCGCGGAGCACCTGGCCGGCCTCGCCGACGCCGTCGGCGCCAAGCCCGGCGACGCGGTGTTCTTCGCCGCCTCCGCCGAGCGGCGCCAGGCACAGGAGCTGCTCGGCGCGGCCCGCGTCGAGATCGCGAAGCGGGCGAAGCTCGTCGACGAGTCGGCGTGGTCATTCTGCTGGATCGTCGACGCGCCCATGTTCGAGCCGACCGACCCGGAGGCCGGCGGCACCGGCGGCGGCGCGAAGGGCTGGACGGCCGTGCACCACCCGTTCACCTCGCCCAACCGCGAGTGGATCGACCGCTTCGAGGAGTCGCCGGGCGAGGCCCTCGCCTACGCGTACGACATCGTCTGCAACGGCAACGAGATCGGCGGCGGGTCGGTCCGTATCCACCGGGGCGACGTGCAGCGCCGGGTCTTCGACATGCTGGGCATCAGCGCCGAGGACGCCGCGGACAAGTTCGGCTTCCTGCTCGAGGCGTTCAAGTACGGCCCGCCGCCGCACGCCGGCATCGCCTTCGGCTGGGACCGCATCTGCATGCTGCTGTCCGGTGCCGACTCGATCCGTGAGGTGATCGCGTTCCCGAAGACCGGCGGCGGCTTCGACCCGCTGACCAGCGCGCCGACCCCGATCACCGCGCAGCAGCGGTTGGAGGCCGGCGTGGACGCCAAGCCCAAGGCCGCCGGAGCCCCCGAGGCGAAGGCAGAGGCGAAGACAGAGGTCAAGGCTTGACGGTGCTCGTGACCGGCGCCTCCGGGTATCTCGGAGGCGCCGTCGCCGCCCTGGCCGGGGCCGTCCCCGCGCCGCGGATCGACATCAGGGACCTGGGCGCACTGTCGGCGATGTTCGCCGTGGTACGACCGGCGACGGTCATCCATACCGCCACGGTCCTCGGCAACAAGGGCGGCTCGGCCGGCGACCTCTGGCCGGTCGTCGCGGCGGGCGCCGCCAACGTCGCGGTCGCCGCCCGCTCGATCGGCGCCCGGCTCGTGCACGTCTCCTCCGACGCCGTGTTCGCGGGGCGTGACACGCCGTACACGGAGGCGGACGCGCCGTCGCCGGTCTTCGACTACGGCGCCGCGAAGGCCGCCGCCGAGGAGGCCGTCGCCGCCGTCGACCCGGGCGCGGCGATCGTCCGCACGTCGCTGATCGTCTCCGGCGGGCGCGGGAAGCTGTCCCGGCACGAGCAGACCTGCCTCGACCTGGCGACCGGGGCCGTGACCGGGGCGCTGTTCACCGACGAGATCCGCTGCCCGATCGCCGTCGACGACCTGGCCGCGGCCCTGGTGGCCGTCGCCGCGACGGATCACGCCGGCGTGCTCAACGTGGCCGGCCCCGAGGCGCTGTCCCGGCACGAGATCGGCGTCCGCGTCGCGGAACGGCACGGCGTGGACCCCGCGAAGGTGCCCGCGGCGACGCTCGCGGCGAGCGGAATGACCCGTCCGGCCAGGGTCGTGCTGGACTCCTCGACGGCCCGGGCGCTGCTCGGTCTCACTCCGCGGCCTGTCTGACCAAGGTCTTTCGCAGCGCACACAAAGTTCGAGTGCGGACGCGGAGCGTTCGCATGGGGGGTGTGGGGAGGCGCAGTCCCCCCACAAAACCGCGGCCCACAAGGGTCGGGGAGCTGGAAGCTGTAGGGTCTGGGGCCGTGGACGGCTTGTTCGAGATGCAACCACCGGGCGGCGGCGGCGATCCCGCGCCCCCCGGCGGGTTCGACGACGTGGCCGCCGACGCGCCCCTCGCCGTGCGGATGCGCCCGCGGACCCTCGACGAGCTCGTCGGCCAGCAGCACCTGCTCGCGCCGGGCGCGCCGCTGCGGCAGCTGGTCAGCGGCGACGCGCCGATGTCGGTGATCCTGTTCGGGCCGCCCGGCTGCGGCAAGACCACGGTCGCGCACCTGGTCGCCCGGGCCACCGACCGCAAGTTCGTGGCGCTGTCCGCGCTCAACGCCGGCGTCAAGGACGTGCGGTCGGTCATCGATGTCGCACGCCGGGAGCGCCGCCGGGGCGGGCCACCGACCGTGCTCTTCATCGACGAGGTGCACCGCTTCAGCAAGACGCAGCAGGACTCGCTCCTCGCGGCCGTCGAGGACCGCACCGTCACGCTGCTCGCCGCCACCACCGAGAACCCGTTCTTCTCCGTCATCACGCCGCTCATGTCGCGCTGCGTGCCGCTGAAGCTGCATCCGCTGACCGAGGACGACGTGCGCGAGCTGCTGCGCCGTGCCGTGGCCGACCCGCGGGGGCTCGACGGCAAGGTGACGCTCGCTCCCGACGCGGAGGCGCATCTGGTACGCCTGGCGGGCGGCGACGTGCGGAAGGCCCTCACCGCGCTCGAGGCGGCCGCGGCCGCGACGACGGCACAGGGTGCCGAGGTCATCGACCTGGCCACCGCCGAGCAGGCCATCGACGTGGCGGCGCTGCGGTACGACCGGGACGGCGACGAGCACTACGACGTGGTGAGCGCATTCATCAAGAGCATCCGCGGCTCCGACGTCGACGCCGCCCTGCACTACCTGGCGAGGATGCTGGAGGCGGGGGAGGACGCCCGGTTCATCGCCCGGCGCCTGATCGTGCACGCCAGCGAGGACGTCGGCATGGCCGACCCGACCGCCCTGCAGACCGCGACCGCCGCCGCGCACGCCGTGCAGTTCGTCGGCCTGCCCGAGGCGCAGATCGTCCTGGCGCAGGCGGTGATCCACCTGTCGGTCGCCCCGAAGTCCAACGCGGTCGTGGCCGCGATCGGCGCCGCCATGGCCGACGTCCGCGCCGGGCACGGCGGTGCAGTTCCCGCGCATTTACGCGATTCGCACTACAGCGGTGCATCCAAGCTCGGCCACGGCAAAGGGTACAAATACCCCCACGACGACTCCCGAGGCGTTGTGCAGCAACAGTACGCCCCGGAAGGGCTCGACGACCGGGAGTACTACCGCCCTACGGGCCATGGCGCAGAGCGCGCTGTGGCGGAACGATTGCCGAAACTGCGGCGTATCGTGCGGGGGACCACAGTGTCGGCAGCAGACCCCGCAACCGACGGCGCGACCAGCATGGTGGAGGAGCGGCACCGGTGACATCGGGTCGAGATGAGGCCAAGAAGCGGCGCGGCCGCGGCAAGGCCGAAGAAGGCCCGAGCGACGAGGACCTCGGCTGGCTCGCCGAACTCCGCAGCGCCCGAGGCGACGAGGACGTCCTTCAGCAGCCGCCCGCGACCCCCCGCGACGGCGGGCACGACGTGCTGGACCAGCCGGCCCCCCGCCGCGCCGAGCCCACCCAGGCGTGGCAGCCCCCCCGCGCCGCCGGTCGTGGCGAGGTCGAGCGTGAGTCGCCGTCGGGTGGTGTACCGGCGGCGGGTCGTCGTGCCGCGCCTGAGCCGACGACCGCGTGGCAGGCCCCCCGTGCCGCCGGTCGTGGCGAGGTCGAGCGTGAGTCGCCGTCGGGTGGTGTACCGGCGGCGGGTCGTCGTGCGGCGCCTGAGCCGGCGGCGGCGTGGCAGCCCGAGGCTTCCCAGTCCGGTCGTCGGGCCGCTGGTCGCGGTGCGGCCGATCGTGAGTCGCCGTCGGGTGGCGTGCCGGCGGCGGGTCGTCGTGCCGCCCCTGAGCCGACGTCGGGTGGCGTGCCGGCGGCGGGGCGACGCGCCGCGCCTGAGCCGACGACCGCGTGGCAGCCCGAGACCTCCCAGTCCAGCCGTCGCGCCGCGCCTGACACGTCCCAGCCGGTGGGTCGCCGCGCCGCGCCTGACACGTCCCAGCCGGTGGGTCGCCGCGCCGCGCCTGACACGTCCCAG
>NZ_JBFAJA010000096.1:29034-51785 GCF_040654975.1 Dactylosporangium sp. NPDC050588
GCCGGTGGGTCGCCGCGCCGCGCCTGACACGTCCCAGCCGGTGGGTCGCCGCGCCGCGCCTGACACGTCCCAGCCGGTGGGTCGCCGCGCCGCGCCCGACACGTCGCAGCCGGCGGGTCGCCGGGCCGCTCCCGAGGCCGGCCCTTGGCAGCCCCAGGCCGACCCGGCGGCGCCCCGCGAGCCGGCGACCGGATCCGTGCCGGCCGCCCCACCCGCCTCCCCGCCGGCCGGCCCTCCGCCCGCAGCCGGCCGTGTGTCCGCGACCGGCCGCACCTCGGTGCCCGGACCCGTCACCGGTCGCCCCGGCGTGCCCGAGGTGCCGCCGGCCACCGGCCGCACCGCCGTTCCCGGGCCTGCCACGGGCCGCACGACCGTGCCCGACGCCACCCCCGCCACCCCCGCCGCGGGCCGCACGTCGGTGCCCGGGCCCGTCACGGGGCGCACGTCCGTGCCCGAGGCCGGGCCGGCGACGGGTCGCACGCCGGTGCCCGGCACCGGACCCTCGGTGGGTCGCACAGCAGCGCCCGGGGCAGGGCCGGCGACGGGTCGCGGCAGCGTGCCGTCCGCGTGGGACGCTCCAGCCCGTGAGGCGGCACCGGGCGGACACCGGGCCGCCGACGAGGAGTCGCCGTCGCGCGGGCGGCGGGCCGCGCCCGAACCCCGCCGTGGCGAGCCGGACCTGGAGTCGAGCGGCGGTCGTAGGTCGTTCGAGGCGGCTGCCGGTGCCGTTCCACCGCCGCAGCGTCGTGGCGAACCGGACCTGGAGTCCAGTGGCGGTCGTAGGTCGTTCGAGGCGGCTGCCGGTGCCGTTCCACCGCCGCAGCGTCGTGGCGAACCCGACCTGGAGTCCAGTGGCGGTCGTAGGTCGTTCGAGGCGGCCGGCGGTGCCATCCCGCCGCAGCGTCGCGGCGAGCCTGACCTGGAGTCCAGCGGTAGTCGTAGGTCGTTCGAGGCGGCTGCCGGGCCGATCCCGCCGCAGCGTCGTGGTGAGCCGGATCTGGAGTCGAGCGGCGGTCGTAGGTCGTTCGAGGCGGCCGCCGGCGCCGTCCCGCAGGCGCAGCGCCGCGGCGGCGCCGAGCCGGCCGGCCGCTTCGCCGCCGAGGCAGGTCCCGCCGCCGCCCAGAGCCGCGCCGGCCACGGCTCCGCCGGCTCCAGAGGCGTCGGCTCGCAGCAACCCGGACCGGACAAGACCGGCCCGCAACACACCGGACCGCACGGCCCTGGCACGGGACCGCAGGAGCCCGGACCGTTCGGCGCGCGCGGCCAGGGCGGCCCGCGGACCGGCACCGGCCCCCAGAGCGACCCGCACGGCCGTGCCCAGGGCGAGTCGTACGGGCGCGGCGGACCCCAGGCGGGCGCCCCGGCCGGCAACCAGCACGGCCCCCAGGGCGGCCCGCCCGGCGGCGGTCCCGGCGGCGCGCAGGGTCCGGCGCACCCCGGCGGCGGTCCGCAGCAGCGGGGAGCACAGCAGCGCGGCCCGCACGGCGCGCCCGGCGGGCGGCCACCAGTCAACGCACCGGGCGGGCGGCCCTCGCCCTACGGCGTGCCGCGGCAGCCGGGGGAGGCGCCGCCGAAGCCGTTCGTGGACCTGGCGCGGTTCGACCCCAACCCCGCGACCACGTACCGCGGCATCGCCACCACACCGGGTGCGTTCGACTGGGAGTCCACGACGCAGATCGCGCCGTTCGGGCTGCTGCAGCTCGCGCAGGCCAAGCGGGTGCGGCAGCTGCGCCTCGCGACGATCATCTTCGTGGTGCTCGCGGTGGTGAGCGCGCCCGCGGCGTTCTTCGTGATCCGGGAGTTCACCCGTGACCCGGTGTTCGTGGAGCTCGACAACCTCAACCTTCCGGAGTGGGCGGCCCGCAACCCGACCGACGGGGCGCTCGGCAGCCGCTGGTGCATCCGGGAGTGCCGGTCCCGGCAGCGGACCTGGGAGTCGGCGCGCGGGCCGGAGGAGACCAACCGGGCGTTCGTCGGCAAGCTCAAGGACGCCGGCTGGGTCGAGTGGGACATCCCCGACTGCCAGGCCGAGGGCGTCGACGGGATCGAGACGTGCTGGCAGCGCGACGAATACGTCCTCGACCTGTGGGTGCGCGCGGCCGTCTGCGAGGTGAAGGGCGCCCGCCCGACGGTGAACCCGTCGCAGGCGAACCCGTCCCAGTCGGGCAAGCCGACGCCGAAGGCACCGGCCAGCCAGCCCGCGTCGCAGGACCCGGCGCCGCAGCCGTCGGGGGAGGGCGAGCCGGGCCCCGCGCCCACCGCGATCTGCCCCCTCGCGGTGGCGACCATCAAAGTCTTCAACCGGATCAGCTACGGCCCAGGTGGCGAGCAGGGCGGCGGTTGACGGCGACACCGGCCGGTCGAGAAGCGCCGCCTCATCACGGAGGGTAGGGTTCCTCCGTTGGATGAGCGCATCCACGCGGGTGAAGGAGGAAACGGGCGTGACCGTGTCCCTGGGCGGTATCGCGGCGCTGGTGGCGTCGGGTGGTTTTTTCGTGCTCGTGCTGGTGCTCGCGGTGCCGATCCTCCGGGTCCGGCACACGATCGACGCGGCGACCGGCGCGCTGCGCGACGCTGCGGACCAGACGACCCCCATGCTGGAGCGGATCAACAGCACGATCGACAATGTCAACGTGGCCCTCAGCCAGGTGCACACCACGCTTGACGGGGTGAACATGCAGCTGGCGCGCATCGACACGATCACCGAGAACGTGTCGCACGTGAGCGCCAACGTGGCGAACCTGTCCACAGTGGTCAGTGCGGCCGCGGCGAACCCGCTCGTGAAGGTCGCCGCGTTCGGCTACGGCGTGCGCAAGGCCGCCGCCAACCGCCGCGCCGCCGCCGACGAGGCCGAGGTGCGCGAACAGATCAAGCAGTCGCGGCGCAAGCGCGCCTAGTCGCGCGGACGCTGCCCGTACACCACCTGACAAACGAGACAAGAAAGGTTGAGCCATGCGGCGCATGCTGTGGCTCGGGATCGGACTCGCCATAGGCGCTTTGGTCGTCCGCGCGGTCACCAAGAAAGCGCAGGCCTTCACCCCGCAGGGCATCGCCGCCTCGGCGCGCGACTCGGCCGTCGGCCTCGCCGGCACCGTCCGCGGGTTCGTCGACGACGTGCGTGACGGCATGGCGGAGCGCGAGGCCGAGATCCACGCCGCGTTCGCGGAAGGCGCGACCCTCGACGAAGACCTTTACCCGGAAGGCCGGCAGCACCGATGAAGACCGCGGAGATCAAGCGTCGTTTCCTCGCCCACTTCGAGGGGGCGGGACACACGGTCGTGCCGAGCGCGCCGTTGCCGGCGATCGCCGACCCGAACCTGCTGTTCATCAACGCGGGCATGGTGCAGTTCGTGCCGTTCTTCCTCGGCCAGCGCACGCCGCCCTACCCGCGGGCCGCGAGCGTGCAGAAGTGCATCCGGACGCCGGACATCGACGAGGTCGGCAAGACCAGCCGGCACGGCACGTTCTTCCAGATGAACGGCAACTTCAGCTTCGGCGACTACTTCAAGGACGGCGCGATCAAGCTCGCCTGGGACCTGTCGACCAACCCGGTCGACAAGGGCGGCTTCGGCCTGGACCCGGAGCGGATCTGGGCGACGGTCTACCTCGACGACGACGAGGCGATCGAGATCTGGAAGAAGACCGGCCTGCCCGCCGAGCGGATCGTGCGGCGCGGCAAGAAGGACAACTTCTGGTCGATGGGCATCCCCGGGCCGGCCGGGCCGTGCTCCGAGCTGTACTACGACCGCGGCCCCGCCTACGGCAAGGAGGGCGGCCCGGAGGTCGACGAGGACCGTTACCTGGAGTTCTGGAACCTCGTCTTCATGCAGTACGAGATCACCAACGTGCGGTCGAAGGAGGACTTCGACATCGTCGGTGAGCTGCCGGCGAAGAACATCGACACGGGCATGGGCCTGGAGCGCATCGCCTCGATGCTGCAGGGTGTGGACAACCTGTACGAGATCGACGAGGTCAACCCGATCCTCAGCAAGGCCGCGGAGATGACCGGCAAGCGCTACGGGCAGACCGTGTCGAAGGTGGCCGGCGAGTCGCACCCCGACGACGTGCGGCTGCGCGTCATCGCCGACCACGTCCGCACCGCGCTCATGGTGATCTCCGACGGGGTCACGCCCTCGAACGAGGGCCGCGGCTACGTGCTGCGCCGCATCCTGCGCCGGGCGATCCGCTCGATCCGCCTGCTCGGCTGGCACGAGGGGCCGGCGCTGCCGATCCTGCTGCCGATCGCGCGGGACTGCATGTCACCGTCCTACCCGGAGGTCGCGGCGGACTTCGACCGCATCTCGACGTACGCGTACGGCGAGGAAGAGGCCTTCCTGCAGACGCTGAAGGCGGGCACCACGATCCTCGACACCGCCGTCACGGAGACGCGCGCCGCGTCGAAGACGGTGCTGTCCGGGGACAAGGCGTTCCAGCTGCACGACACGTACGGCTTCCCGATCGACCTGACCCTGGAGATCGCGGCCGAGCAGGGCCTGACGGTCGACGAGGAGGGCTTCCGCCGCCTCATGGCCGAGCAGCGCACCCGCGCCAAGGCCGACGCGAAGGCCCGCAAGACCGGCCACGCCGACCTGTCGCAGTTCCGCGCCGCCCTGGAGCAGGGCGGGCCGGTCGAGTTCACCGGCTACCGCGAGGTGGCCCGGGAGTCGGTCGTGCGGTCGCTGCTCGGTGCCGCCGCGGGGGGCCAGGGCGAGGAGATCTCGCTGGTGCTGGACGCCACCCCGTTCTACGCGGAGGGCGGCGGCCAGATGCCCGACCTGGGTGTCATCACCACCGGCAGCGGCAAGGCCGAGGTCCTCGACGTGCAGAGCCCGCTGCCCGGGCTGATCGTGCACCGGGTGAAGATCCTCGAGGGCGAGATCCGGCCCGGCGAGTCGGCGTTCGCGGAGATCGACACCGCCCGCCGGCGGGCCGTGTCGCGGGCGCACACCGCGACCCACCTCATCCACCAGACGATGCGCAACTTCCTCGGCGAGTCGGCGACCCAGGCGGGCTCGCTCAACGCGCCCGGCCGGCTCCGCTTCGACTTCAACACCCCCGGCGCCGTGCCGCAGAGCGTGCTGCACGACGTCGAGCAGCAGGTGAACGAGGTGCTGCTGCGGGACCTGCTGGTGCACGCGTTCGTCACGTCGCAGGAGGAGGCGCGCAAGCTCGGCGCCATGGCGCTGTTCGGCGAGAAGTACGGCGACGAGGTCCGCGTCGTCGAGGTCGGCGACTACGCCCGCGAGCTCTGCGGCGGCACGCACGTCGAGCGCTCCAGCCAGCTGGGCCTGGTGAAGATCCTCTCCGAGTCGTCGATCGGTTCGGGTGTACGACGGGTCGAGGCGCTCGTCGGCCTGGACGCGTTCGGGCACCTGGCGCGCGAGCACGTCCTCGTGTCGCGCCTGGCCGAGCTCTTCCGGGTCCCGGGCGACCAGGTCGCCGACCGGGTCGAGCAGACCGTCGCGCAGCTGCGCGACGCCGAGCGGGAGCTGGAGAAGCTGCGCACCCAGCTGGTCCTCGCCAACGCCGGCGGGCTCGCCGACGCGGCGAAGGACGTGCACGGCGTCGCGTACGTCGGCACCGAGGCGCCCGAGGGCACCTCCGCGAACGAGGTCCGGACGCTGGTGCAGGAGATCCGCGGCCGGATCCCGGCGGAGCGGCCCGCGGTCGTCGCCGTCGCCGCCCGCGCGGGCGGCAAGGCGTCGCTCGTCGTCGGCCTCAACGCGGCCGCGAAGAGCCGCGGCCTGTCCGCCGGTGACCTGGTCAAGGGCGCCCTGTCCGGCCGTGGCGGCGGCAACGCCGACCTCGCGCAGGGCGGCGGCGTGCCGGCGGCGGAGGCCCCCGCGCTGCTCGCCGCGGTCGAGCGAGCGCTGTAGATCGGCTGGCATGCGGGTAGGTGAATTCGTCGATTCACCTACCCGCGGGCGTTCGCGGGGTGCGCGGTGCGCATAGGGTGCTACCCGTGACGACGCAGCCGTGGACCCGTGGCAGGCGGATCGGCGTCGACGTCGGCAGTGTCCGCGTCGGCGTCGCGATGTGCGATCCGGACGGGATCCTCGCGAGCCCCGTCGCCACCCTGCCGCGCGATCAGGTCACCGAGAGTGACAAGGTTTCTTCCGACATGTCGGAAATCCTGCGGCTGGTCGCGGAACACGAAGTGGTGGAGATCGTTGTCGGCCTGCCGATTAACCTGGCCGGCAAGGAAGGGCCCGCAGCCGTTCTGATCAGGCGATATGCCGACCGTCTGGCGGAGCTGGCGGACCCCGTGCCGGTCTTGCTGACGGACGAGAGGATGTCCACCGCGGCGGCAACACGTAGGCTGTCGGAGCGCGGCGTCCGTGGCAGGCGGCAACGCGCGGTCATCGATCAGGTGGCCGCCGTGGAGATCCTGCAACGATGGCTCGACGCGCGACGGGCCGTTCGCGGCTGAATGCCAGGAGGCGAAGGACAGATGGGCGAGCTTGACCTGGGCTGGGACGACGAGGAGCGGCCCAGCAGACATCGACGCCGCGCCGCGTCCGCTCCGGCCCGTGGCAGACGGAAGGGCCGTGGCGGGAGGACCTTCCTCGCGCTCTTCATCAGTCTGCTGGTCTTCGGTGGTCTCGCGCTGGGCGTCTATGTCGGCGTCGACCGGGTCAAGGACATGTTCACCGCTGCGGACTACAACGGCGGCGGCACCGGCGAAGTGACGGTCGAGGTCCTGCCCAACCAGTATGCCGCCGACATCGCCAACACGTTGGCGGAAAAGGGCGTCGTGAAGAGCGCGAAGGCGTTCGTCGAGGCGGCGAAGAAGGACGAGCGCAGCAAGAAGCTGCAGCCGGGCTTCTACAAGCTGCGCAAGCAGATGGCCGCCGCCCAGGCCCTGTCGATGATGCTCGACCCGAAGAGCCGCCTGGTCAACAAGGTGACGCTGCCCGAGGGCCTCACGTTCCAGGACACCTTCAAGAAGCTGTCCGAGGTCACGAAGATCCCCTACGAGGAGTTCGAGAAGGCCTCGCAGGACACCAAGGCGCTCGGCCTGTCCGACGTGTGGTTCCAGCGTCAGGACGGCAAGGGCGTCGCCAAGAGCATCGAGGGCTTCCTCTTCCCGGCGACCTACGACTTCCCGCCGAACGTCGACGCGACCGCCATCTTGAAGATCATCATCAACCGGTTCAACCAGGAGATCGAGTCCCTCGGGTTCATCGACGGCGTGCAGAGCTCGCTGCACATCTCGCCCTACGAGGCGCTGATCGGCGCGTCGATCGCCCAGGTCGAGGGCCTCGACAAGGACCAGGAGGGCATCGTGCGGGTGCTCTACAACCGGGTCTACTCCGGCAAGTTCCCGTGCAGCTGCCTGCAGGTCGACAGCACCGTCAACTACTACCTGCGGATCACCGGCAAGGGCGCCAAGCCGTCCACCGAGCTGCTCAACTCGGAGCTGCACAACAAGAAGAACCCGTACAACGCCCACGACGTCCCGGGCATGCCGATCGGTCCGATCAGCAACCCCGGCACCAGCGCGCTGAAGGCGGCGATCAACCCGCCGAAGCACGACTACTACTACTTCTGCGCCATCGACACGGCCGGCAACACCGGATACGCCAAGACGTACTCGGAGTTCGAGAAGCTGTGGGCCCAGGCGCAGAAGAACGGCGTCAAGTAGGTGCGTGCCGCCGTCCTCGGCCAGCCGGTGAGCCACTCGCGCTCACCGGCGATCCACAACGCCGGCTACGCGGCCGCCGGGCTGCGCGACTGGACCTACACGGCGATCGAGTGCGGCACCGCGGACCTGCCCGGGTTCGTCGCCGGGCTCTCGCCCGACTGGGCCGGGCTGTCGCTCACCATGCCGCTCAAGGAGGTCGCGCTGACGGTCGCCGCGATGGTCGACCCCTTCGCGGCGGCGATCGGCGCGGCGAACACGCTGGTCCGGCGGGCGTACGGGTGGCACGCGTACAACACCGACGCCCCGGGCATGGTCCGGGCGCTGCTGGAGGCGGGTGTCTCGCGCACGCCGCGGCTCGCCGTGCTCGGTGGCGGCGGCACCGCCCGGGCCGCCCTGGCCGCCGCCGCTTCGTTGTCGGCCGACGTCACGCTGTACACGCGGCGGCTCGAAGCTTTTGAAGAGCTGCTGCCGGTGGCCTCGGCGCTCTCCGTGGACCTCGTGCACGCGCCCTGGTCGTCGCTCGACTCGTGCACCTCGTTCCCCGTGGTGATCTCCACGGTGCCGAAGGGGGCGGCGGACCCGCTCGCGGTCGCGGACTGGTCCGGGCGGCCCGTCGTGTTCGACGCGATCTATGAGCCGTGGCCGACGCCGCTGGCCGCCGCGGCGTCCGCCGCCGGGTGCGCGATCGTGTCAGGGCTCGATCTGCTGCTGTGGCAGGCGGTCGACCAGTTCGAGCTGTTCACCGGCAAAGCGGCACCGGTCGCGGCGATGCGTGCCGCGCTGCGTGCTGTCTAGTGGCTGCCTGCCGCCGGTGGGGCGGCGGTGCGTCCCGCCTGACGGGCTTTGGTGACCTCATTGCGGGAAGTGTCATACCCGCGTGACATGCTTGCCGGGTGTTGCGCTGGTTGACCGCAGGTGAGTCGCATGGCCCGGCACTCGTCGCGATCCTGGAGGGTGTTCCCGCAGGCATCGAGCTGACGAGCGCGTCCGTGGCGGCAGAGTTGGCCCGTCGACGTCTCGGCTATGGCCGCGGCGCGCGGATGGCGTTCGAGCAGGACGTGGTCGAGTTCGTCGGCGGCCTCCGGCACGGGCGCACCCTCGGCAGCCCCGTCGCGATCCGCGTCGGCAACAGCGAGTGGCCGAAGTGGGAGACCGTCATGGCGGCCGATCCCGTCGACCCCGACGTGCTCGCCGCCCAGGCGCGCAACGCGCCGCTGACCCGGCCCCGCCCCGGCCACGCCGACCTCGCCGGCATGCAGAAGTACGGTCACACCGACGCCAGGCCGATCCTGGAGCGGGCCAGCGCGCGGGAGACCGCCGCCCGGGTCGCCGTCGGCACCGTCGCCAAGGCCCTGCTGCGCCAGGCGCTCGGCATCGACATCGTCTCCCACGTCATCGAGCTCGGGTCCGTCGCCGCCAAGCCCGGCCTGCTGCCCCGGCCCGAGGACTTCGACCGCATCGACGCCGACCCGCTGCGCTGCCTCGACCCCGACGCGAGCGCCCGCATGGTCGAGGAGGTCGACGCCGCGAAGAAGGACGCCGACACCCTCGGCGGCATCGTCGAGGTCCTCGCCTATGGCGTCCCGCCGGGCCTCGGCAGCCACGTGCAGTGGGACCGCAAGCTCGACGCCCGCCTCGCCACCGCCCTCATGTCCATCCAGGCGATCAAGGGCGTCGAGATCGGTGACGCGTTCACGCAGGCCCGCTCCCGCGGCTCGCAGGCGCACGACGAGATCATCCCCACCGCCGACGGCGTCCGCCGGGTCACCGACCGCGCCGGCGGTCTCGAGGGCGGCATCACCACCGGCGAGCCGCTGCGGGTCCGCGCCGCGATGAAGCCCATCTCGTCGCTCAACCGGGCACTGCAGACCATCGACGTCACCACCGGCGAGCCCGCCACCGCCATCAACCAGCGCTCCGACGTCTGCGCGGTCCCCGCCGCGGCCGTCGTCGCCGAGGCGATGGTCGCGCTCGTCCTCGCCGAGGCGGCCCTGGAGAAGTTCGGCGGCGACTCGGTCCCCGAGATCCAGCGCAACGTCGCCGGCTACCTGTCGAACCTGGTCATCCGGTGAAGCCTCGCGCCGTCCTCGTCGGCCCGCCCGGAGCGGGCAAGACGACCGTCGGCACGCTGCTCGCCGCCGCGTTGGACGTCCAGTTCCGCGACGTGGACGCCGACATCGAGGCCGTCGCGGGCAAGCCGATCCCGGAGATCTTCATCGACGAGGGCGAGGACCACTTCCGCGCGCTGGAGCGCGCCGCGGTCGCCTCGGCGCTGTCCACGTTCGACGGGGTGCTGGCCCTCGGCGGCGGCGCGATCCTGGCCGCCGAGACCCGCGAGCTGCTCGCCGGGCACACCGTGGTCTACCTGACGGTCGAGCTGTCCGACGCGGTGTCCCGGGTCGGGCTCGGCAGCGGCCGGCCGCTGCTCGCGCTCAACCCGCGGGCCACGCTGAAGTACCTGCTGGATCAGCGGCGGCCGCTGTATGAGCAGGTCGCCACCGTCACCGTCGGCACCGACGGCCGCACCCCCGAGGACATCGCCGAGGAACTGGCCGGCAAGCTGTGACCGCTTCCGCTGCCGTTGTCGCTTGGTTGGAGGGTCTGCTGTGACCGCCGTTTCCGTGGTCGACGTCTCGGGCTACTCCGTCCTGATCGGGCGGGGGCTCTTCGACCGGGTGCCTTCCCTGGTCAGCGGCGCGGCGCAGGTCGCCGTGCTGTTCGCCGGGCCCGTCCGCGGGCACGCCGAGCAGGTCATGGCGGCGCTGCGGGCCGCCGGCCACGGGGTGCTGCCCCTCGAGGTCCCCGACGCCGAGGCGGGCAAGGACATCGCCGTCGCCGCCGGCTGCTGGGACGCGCTGGGGGAGGCCGCGTTCACCCGCAGCGACGCCGTCGTGGGCGTGGGCGGCGGGGCCGTCACCGACGTCGCCGGGTTCGTCGCCGCGAGCTGGCTGCGGGGCGTCCGGCTCGTCCAGGTCCCGACCAGCCTGCTCGGCATGGTCGACGCCGCGGTGGGCGGGAAGACCGGCATCAACACCGCCGCCGGCAAGAACCTCGTCGGCGCCTTCTACCCGCCGGCCGGCGTCGTGTGCGACCTGTCGACCCTGGACACGCTGCCCGCCGACGACCTGCGCGCCGGCATGGCCGAGGTGGTCAAGTGCGGGTTCATCGCCGACCCCACCATCCTCGACCTCGTCGAGGCCGACCCGGCGCTCGCCCTCGACCCGCACGGCGCGGTGCTGCCATCCCTGGTCGAGAAGGCCGTCGCCGTCAAGGCCCGGGTGGTCTCCGCCGACCTGCGCGAGTCCGGCCTGCGCGAGATCCTCAACTACGGTCACACCCTGGGCCACGCGATCGAGCGCCGCGAGCAGTACCGCTGGAAGCACGGCCACGCGGTCTCCGTCGGCCTCGTCTACGCGGCCGAGCTGGGCAGGCTCACCGGCCGCCTCCCCGCCGACGTCGCCGCCCGCCACGCCGCGGTGCTGAAGCTGCTGGACCTGCCTGTCACGTACGACGCCGCCGCCTGGACCGACCTCCACGCCGCGATGCGCGTCGACAAGAAGGCCCGCGGCGCGACGCTGCGCTTCGTCGTGCTGGACGGCCTCGCCACCCCGGGCACCCTCGCCGGCCCACCCGACGACCTGCTCTTCGCCGCCTACGCCGCCGTGGCCGCCTGACCCCACCACACTTCTGGCAAGCCCGCCGGACCAGCCGGTGCCAGCTCACTTCCCATGTTCCCGGAACGGTTCCGGTAGCCCTGCCTACCAGAACCGCCCGGGATCACGGGGCAGAGCGCCGCGTCGATTGCTGGCCTGATGCGCGCCCGGGCTGGTCTCCATGATCCGGAAGAGTTTGTGCTGCTATGACGTCACAAAGTCTTCCGGATCACGGGGTGGCTGGCCGCTGTTGGAGCGGGTGGCTGGCGTCGGCTGGCTCCTCATGATCCCGAACGGTTCTGGTAGCCCTGCCTACCGAAACCGCCCGGGATCATGGGGGAGAGGGCTGTGCCGATTGCTGGACCGGTTGGTACCAGGGCAGTTTTCCGTGATCCGGAAGAGTTTGTGCTGCTATGACGACACAAAGTCTTCCGGATCATGGGGCAGGGGTGCCGGCTGGCTTCTCGTGATCCCGAATGGTTCTGGTGGTTCTGGCTGCTGGAGCCGCACGGGGTCATGGGGGAGAGGGCTGTGTCGATTGCTGGGCTGGCTGGGTGCCTGGGCTGGTTTCCGTGATCCGGAAGAGTTTGTGCTGCTATGACGACATGAAGTCTTCCGGATCATGGGGCAGGGGTGCCGGCTGGCTTCTCGTGATCCCGAATGGTTTTGGTGGTTCTGGCTGCTGGAGCCGCACGGGGTCATGGGGGAGAGGGCTGTGTCGATTGCTGGGCTGGCTGGGTGCCTGGGCTGGTTTCCGTGATCCGGAAGAGTTTGTGCTGCTATGACGACATAAAGTCTTCCGGATCATGGGGTGGGGGTGCTGGGTGGCTTCTCGAGAGGGGGTTGTGTGATCCGGAAGAGTTTGGGTGGCTGTGGTGGTCAGGGGGTGGCGGGGGCTGGGGTGGCAGGGGCTGGGGTGGGGAGCAGGGTGGGCAGGGGTGGGCGCAGGCGCAGGTACAGGATGCCGCCGACGGTGCCGAACACGGCGGCCACGACGGCCTGCGGGTAGGTGGGGGCGCCGAAGGGGAGCAGGAACATCGCGATGCCGACCGAGAGGCGGATCGCGGCGGGAGGCGGGTGGTGCAGGCCGGCCGCGAGCGGGACGATCGGCCACAGCAGGTACCACGGGTGCACGACCGGGCCGCACAGGACGATCGCGGCGAGGGCCAGGCCGAGGCCCGCGACAGGGTTCGGGGCGCGCAGCAGGGCCCAGCCGGCGAGCGCGCAGCCCGCGGCCGCCGCGACGAGGCGGATGACGGCCATCGCGGAGGGGTGGCCGGCGGAGGCGAGGAGCATGCCGACGTCAGTGCTGAGAGAGAGGCCGTTGCGGACGGTGGTGGGGGTGTGCAGGGCTGCGATCCAGCCCAGGCCCAGGCCGGACGCGGCCTGGAGCACGATGAAGGCGAGTCCCGCCCCGGCCGCCGTGCGGATGAGGGCGCCCCGGCGGCCGCGGGTCAGGGCGACGACCGTGATGAGGGCGAGGATCGCGGGCGCCTTGACCAGGGCTGCCGCGACGATGAGGGCGGCGCCGAGCAGGGGGCGGTCGCGGACGGCGGCGAGCAGGCCGGCGGCGACGAGGCCGACCATGAGGGCGTCGTTGTGGACGCCGGCGACGAGGTGGAGCAGGAGCAGCGGGTTGAGCGCGCCGAACCACAGGGCGCGCTGCGGCGGGACGCCGAAGCGGGCGGCGAGGCCCGGCAGGCACGCGACGGCCAGGGCGACCCCGGCCAGGGCGACGAGCCGCATCGCCCAGACGCCCGCGACGGTGTGCTCGCCGGTGACGGCGACGATCATCGACGCGCAGCGCAGGAAGACGGGGCCGTAGGGGGCGGGCGTGTCCTGCCAGATGGGCGGGACGTCCAGGGCGAGGGGGCCGCCGAGCATGGAGGGGCCCCAGCGGTACGCGTCGAGCCCCTGCCGCACCATCGCGCCCTGGGCGAGGTAGCTGTACACGTCGCGGCTGAACATGGGGGCCGTGGCGGCGAGCGGGGCCGCCCACCACAGCAGGGTTTTGATCAGGTCGGCGGGGCGCTGGCCGTCGAGCGTGGACCGCATGCGCAGCCACGCGCCGCACAGCAGCACCAGCCCGAAGTAGGTGACGGCGACGCCCGCGAGGGGGAAGGCGCGCAGCTCGCGGATCAGCGGCCACTCCTCGAACGGGTCGCGGCGAGGAAGGGCGCCGGCGGCGGCGCCACCCAGCGCGATCGCGACGGAACCCGCGAAACCCAGGGTACGGTTGACGATGTCCGGTCTGCCCACTACGGCACACTGGCTGAGTTTCATGTCCTGGTGGCCAATGCGACATGAACTCCGGCCACCTCGACCGGTACACTGCTTCGGGCCTTTCCGCCGGCACGATGCCGCACGGACCAACTGACGAAAGTGACGTCTATCCACATGGCAACCACGAACGACCTGAAGAACGGCCTGGTGCTCAACCTCGACGGCGATCTGTGGGCCGTTGTTGAGTTCCAGCATGTGAAGCCGGGCAAGGGCGGCGCGTTCGTGCGGACCACCCTGAAGAACGTGCTCTCCGGCAAGGTGGTCGACCGCACGTTCAACGCCGGGACGAAGGTCGAGACCGCCACCGTCGACAAGCGGACGATGCAGTATCTGTACATCGACGGCGAAGACTACGTGTTCATGGATCTGCAGTCCTACGAGCAGATCTCCGTCCCCGCCGGCACGGTCGGCGAGGGGACCAAGTTCCTGCTCCCCGAGGCCGAGGTGACGGTGGCGACCCACGAGGGTGTGCCGCTGTACGTCGAGCTGCCGACCTCGGTGATCCTCGAGGTCACCTACACCGAGCCGGGCCTGCAGGGCGACCGCTCCACGGGTGGCACCAAGCCGGCGACGGTCGAGACGGGCGCCACGGTCAACGTGCCGCTGTTCATCAACATCGGCGAGAAGATCAAGGTCGACACCCGCGACAGCCGTTACCTCGGCCGGTCCTGACCGTGTCCTTCAGTGGGGGCTCCTTTCTCGGGGGCGACGTCACCGCGCAGATGACCGCGCGGCGGAAGGCCCGCAAGCGTGCCCTCGACGTGCTCTACCAGGCCGACCTGCGCGGTGAGCCGCGCGGGTCGGTCCTGACGTCCTACGTGGCGAATCTCGAGGAGCCGAAGCCGGGCTACCTGCCGTACACCGTCCAGCTGGTGGAGGGTGTGGAGAGCCACGCCGTCCGGATCGACGAGCTGCTGTCCAGCTACGCCGAGGGGTGGACCCTGGAGCGGATGCCGGTGGTCGACCGGAACCTGGCCCGCATCGCGGTGTACGAGCTGCTCTACAACGACGAGATCGACAACCCCGTGGCGATCACGGAGGCGGTCGAGCTCGCGGAGACGCTGTCGACCGACGACTCGCCTCGCTTCCTCAACGGCATCCTGGGCCGGATCGCCGACTACGCCACGTAAGACGCCGCTGGCAAGCCAGTTGAGCCGGGTGTGATCCGCCGTCGGACGACGGGGGATCCGCCCGGTTTTGTGCGTTTTCATGGGGGCCGGCGGCCCGGCGAGATCATCATCACGCCCTCCGCGGAGGGTGATGTCCGCCCCATCGTGGGCGGGTATCAACGCAAGGAGGGGGCCGCCGGAGCGGCCCCCTCCTTGCTACGGAAGGTCAGGACTGAAACAGGCTGCGCGGGTCGGTGACCAGCACACCGTGCTCGTTGAGCCGCTCGACCAGCCCCGACGGCGAGGCGTCGTAGACGATCGCCAGGGCGCGCAGGTCGTCGGCCCGGATGGACAGCACGCGACCGTTGTAGTCGCCGCGCTGCTGCTGGATGGCGCGCGCGTAGCGGGCCACGTAGGCAAGGTCCTCGGCGCCGGCGTCGTACAGCCGCTCCAGGTCCAGGACGATCTTGTTGGTGGGCTCGTGCCTGACACCGCTGCCCTCGGGCAGCAGCTCGGCGACGGGGACGCGGTAGAACTCGGCGAGCTCGGCCAGGCGGGACACGGTGACGGCCCGGTCGCCCCGCTCATACGAACCGACGACGACGGCCTTCCAGCGCCCTGCCGACTTCTCCTCGACACCCTGCAGAGACAGCCCCTGCTGCTGTCGGATCGAGCGCAGGCGAGCACCAAGAGACTTGGCGTACTCAGACGGCATACGGACACTCCCAGTCACTGGCCTGAGGGGTTTCCCCAGCGATCGCTACGGAGCGTGACCGTAACTGGCAGAAGTCGCGGGGTCAAGTGGTCGAGACCCATCCGTTGCCCAGGTCAGGGCGGTTGTTAGGGTGGTTGCCGTTCGACGTCCTTTAACGACCCGTCCGGTGAGGCGGGGAAGGAGGTCTGGTTTGTCGACCCCGACAACAGGCGCTGAGCTGGGCAAAACCATCCTAACGGCGGCAGATGTCGCCCGTGTGGTGGACCGGATTGCCCATCAGATTCTGGAAAAGACGTCCGGAGCCACCGAAACGGTGCTGCTCGGCATACCTACCCGAGGCGTACCGCTCGCTCGCAGACTCGCCGCCAGGATCGCCACTTTCGAGGGTGCTGAGATCCCGGTGGGTGTGTTGGACATCACGCTCTATCGGGACGATCTTCGCCTCCAGGCGACCCGTGCGCTGGGTCACACGGAGATCCCGCCCGGTGGCCTCGACGGGCGCCGCGTGATCCTCGTCGACGACGTCCTCTTCTCCGGCCGCACGGTCCGCGCGGCCCTCGACGCGCTCAAGGATCTCGGCCGGCCGCGGATGGTCCAGCTGGCGGTCCTCGTCGACCGGGGCCATCGCGAGCTGCCGATCCGCGCCGACTACGTCGGTAAGAACATCCCGACCTCGATCGACGAGAGCGTCCGGGTGTCCGTCGCCGAGCAGGACGGCGACGACGCCGTGGTGATCGTGAGCAAGGAGAGGCAGGCATGAAGCACCTGCTCAGCGCCGCCGACCTGGACGCCGCCGCCGCCACGCTGGTGCTCGACACCGCGGCGGAGATGGCGAGCATCGCGGGGCGCGAGGTGAAGAAGCTGCCCGCGCTGCGGGGGCGCACCGTGGTGAACCTGTTCTACGAGGACTCGACCAGGACCCGGATCTCGTTCGAGGCGGCGGCGAAGCGGCTGTCGGCCGACGTCATCAACTTCTCGGCGAAGGGCTCCAGCGTCTCGAAGGGCGAAAGTCTCAAGGACACCGCCCTGACGCTGCAGGCGATGGGCGCCGACGCGGTCGTGATCCGCCACCCGGCCAGCGGCGCGCCGCACCGGCTCGCCAACTGGGTCGAGGGCAGCGTCGTGAACGCCGGCGACGGCACGCACGAGCACCCGACGCAGGCCCTGCTCGACGCGTACACCATGCGCAACCGCCTCGGCAGGCTCGCCGGGCTCAACGTGGCCATCGTCGGCGACGTGCTGCACTCCAGGGTGGCCAGGTCGAACGTGCAGCTGCTGCACACCCTCGGCGCGAAGGTGACGCTCGTCGCACCGCCCACGCTGCTGCCGGTCGGCGTCGGGGCGTGGCCGGCCAGCACGTCCTACGACCTCGACGCGGTGGTCCCGGATTCCGACGTCGTCATGATGCTGCGGGTCCAGCGGGAAAGAATGAACCAGGCGTACTTCCCCTCGGAGCGGGAGTACGCGCGGCGCTACGGCTTCGACGTGCCGCGCATGAGCCGGCTGCCCGAGCACGCGATCGTCATGCACCCCGGGCCGATGAACCGGGGCATGGAGATCGCGCCCGAGGTCGCGGACTCGCCGCGCTCCACCATCGTCGAACAGGTCGCCAACGGGGTGTCCGTGCGGATGGCCGTCCTCTACCTGCTGCTCGGAGGCAAAGCGTGATCATCTCGGACACCCAGCTGGGCGAGATCACCGTCGAAGACGGGGTTGTTGTCCGCATAAATCCGGACAAAAAGGGTGGCAAGATCGCGCTCCCCGGGCTCGTGGACCTGCACACCCATCTGCGGGAGCCCGGGCGGGAGGACGCCGAGACGGTCGAGTCCGGGTCCCGGGCCGCCGCGCTCGGCGGGTACACGGCCGTGTGCGCGATGGCCAACACGTCACCGGTCGCCGACACGGCCGGCGTCGTGGAGCAGGTGTGGCGCCTGGGCCGCGAGGCGGGGCTCGTCGACGTGCAGCCGATCGGCGCCGTCACCGTCGGGCTGGGCGGCGAGCAGCTCGCCGAGCTCGGTGCGATGGCCGACTCGGCGGCGAAGGTCCGCGTGTTCTCCGACGACGGCCACTGCGTGCACGACCCGCGCCTGATGCGCCGGGCCCTCGAATACGTCAAGGCGTTCGACGGGGTCGTCGCCCAGCACGCCGAGGAGCCGCGGCTGACCACCGGTGCGCAGATGAACGAGGGCGAGGTCGCCGCCCGCCTGGGCATGACCGGCTGGCCGGCCGTCGCCGAGGAGGCGATCATCGCCCGGGACGTGCTCCTCGCCGGCCACGTCGGCGCCCGCCTGCACATCTGCCACGTGTCGACCGCCGGCAGCGTCGAGCTGATCCGCTGGGCGAAGTCCAAGGGCTGGCGGGTGACCGCCGAGGTGACGCCGCACCACCTGCTGCTCACTGAGGACCTCGCCGTCGACTACGACCCGGTGTACAAGGTGAACCCCCCGCTGCGGACCCAGGCCGACGTGCTCGCGCTGCGCAAGGGCCTGCAGGACGGCACGATCGACTGCGTCGCGACCGACCACGCCCCGCACAGCGTCGAGGACAAGGAGTGCGAGTGGGCGTACGCCAGGCCGGGGATGCTCGGCCTGGAGACCGCCCTGGCGATCGTCGTACAGACGATGGGGCCGCAGTGGGACAGGATCACGGACTGGATGTCCGTCGCGCCGGCGAAGATCGCCGGTCTGACCGGGCACGGCCACGCCCTGAAGGTCGGTCAGGTCGCGAACATCGCGGTCTTCGATCCGGAGGTCCGGTGGACGGTCGACCCGACCGCCCTGGCCAGCCGGTCACGCAACACCCCATACGCCGGGATGGAGCTGCGCGGTCGCGTCGAGGCGACCTACCTGCGCGGCGAGCCGACGGTGTTGAACGGAAAGGCGACTCGGTGAAGCGCAGAGCAGCATTGTTGGTACTGGAGGACGGCCGCACCTTCCGCGGCGAGGCCTTCGGCAGCATCGGGGAGACCTTCGGCGAGGCGGTGTTCAACACCGGCATGACCGGCTACCAGGAGACGCTGACCGACCCGTCCTACCACCGGCAGGTCGTCGTGCAGACCGCGCCGCAGATCGGCAACACCGGGATCAACGTCGAGGACGACGAGTCGGGCCGCGTCTGGGTCGCCGGTTACGTGGTGCGCGACCCCGCCCGGTCCTACTCCAACTGGCGCGCCTCCGGCAGCCTCCAGGACCGGCTCGCGGTCGAGGGGATCGTCGGGATCAGCGGCGTCGACACCCGCGCCCTCACCCGCCACCTGCGCGAGCGCGGCGCGATGCGCGTCGGCGTCTCCAGCGTCGACGACGACCGCGACGGCATCCTCGAGCGCGTCCGCCAGCAGCCCGAGATGCTCGGCGCGGACCTGTCCGCCGAGGTGAGCACGCCCGAGCGGTACACCGTGGAGGCCGAGGGCGAGCACCGCTTCACGGTGGCCGCGATCGACCTGGGCATCAAGCGCAACGTCCCGCGCCGGCTGGCCGCCCGCGGCGTGACCACCCACGTGCTGCCCGCGAGCACCACCCTGGAGGACATCCGCGCGCTGAACGCCGACGCGGTGTTCTTCTCGCCCGGCCCGGGCGACCCGGCCACCGCCGACGGTCCGGTCGCGCTGGCCAAATCGGTTCTGTCGGCAAAAATCCCGCTCTTCGGCATCTGCTTCGGCAGCCAGATCCTCGGCCGCGCGCTCGGGTTCGGCACGTACAAGCTGGGCTACGGCCACCGCGGGATCAATCAGCCCGTCCTGGACCGGACCACCGGCAAGGTCGAGGTCACCAGCCACAACCACGGCTTCGCCGTGGACGCGCCGATCGACACAAGGACGAGCACCGAGTTCGGCGAGGTCGAGGTCAGCCACGTCTGCCTCAACGACAACGTCGTCGAGGGCCTGCGCTGCCTCGACGTGCCGGCCTTCACCGTCCAGTACCACCCGGAGGCGGCAGCGGGGCCGCACGACGCGGACTACCTGTTCGACAGATTCGCGGAGTTGATGAAAACCAATGCCTAAGCGGACCGATCTCCGGCACGTCCTCGTCATCGGCTCCGGCCCGATCGTCATCGGCCAGGCGTGCGAGTTCGACTACTCCGGCACCCAGGCGTGCCGTGTCCTGCGCGCCGAAGGGCTGCGGGTCAGCCTCGTCAACTCCAACCCGGCCACCATCATGACCGACCCGGAGTTCGCCGACGCCACGTACGTCGAGCCGATCACCCCCGAGTTCGTCGAGCAGGTCATCGCCAAGGAGCGCCCCGACGCGCTGCTCGCCACGCTCGGCGGGCAGACCGCGCTCAACACCGCCGTCGCGCTGCACGAGGCGGGCGTGCTGGACAAGTACGGCGTCGAGCTCATCGGCGCCAACATCGACGCCATCCGGCGTGGCGAGGACCGGCAGCTGTTCAAGGACATCGTCGCCAAGGCCGGCGGCGAGACCCCGCGCAGCCGGGTGTGCCACTCGATGGACGAGGTCCGCGCGACCGTCGCCGAGCTCGGCCTGCCGGTCGTCATCCGCCCGTCGTTCACCATGGGCGGGCTCGGCTCCGGCATGGCGCACACCGACGCCGACCTCGAGCGGCTCGCCGGTGGCGGCCTCGTCGCCTCCCCGGTGCACGAGGTCCTCATCGAGGAGAGCGTGCTCGGCTGGAAGGAGTACGAGCTGGAGCTGATGCGCGACAAGCACGACAACGTGGTCGTCGTCTGCTCCATCGAGAACGTCGACGCGATGGGCGTGCACACCGGCGACTCCGTGACCGTCGCGCCCGCCATGACGCTCACCGACGTCGAGTACCAGCGGCTGCGCGACCTCGGCATCGCCGTGCTGCGCGAGGTCGGCGTCGACACCGGCGGCTGCAACATCCAGTTCGCGGTGCACCCGCAGACCGGCCGGCTGGTCGTCATCGAGATGAACCCGCGCGTCTCCCGCTCCAGCGCCCTGGCCAGCAAGGCGACCGGCTTCCCGATCGCGAAGATCGCCGCGAAGCTCGCCATCGGCTACACCCTGGACGAGATCCCCAACGACATCACCCTCAAGACGCCGGCGGCGTTCGAGCCCTCGCTCGACTACGTCGTGGTGAAGATCCCGCGGTTCGCGTTCGAGAAGTTCCCCGGCGCGGACGCGGAGCTGACCACGACCATGAAGTCGGTCGGCGAGGCCATGTCGATGGGCCGCACCTTCCAGGAGGCCCTGGGCAAGGCGATGCGGTCGATGGAGACCAAGGCCGCCGGCTTCTGGACCTACCCCGACAAGGCGGGCGTCGACCCGATCGAAGCGCTGAAGGTGCCGCACGACGGCCGGCTGTACACCGCCGAACGCGCGCTGCGGGAGGGGCACAGCGTCGCGGCCGTGTCCGAGGCGAGCGGCTTCGACCCGTGGTTCGTCGACCAGATCGCCGCGCTCGTCGACCTGCGCGCCGAG
The DNA here is from genome assembly GCF_040654975.1 of Dactylosporangium sp. NPDC050588. Taxonomy (NCBI): domain Bacteria; kingdom Bacillati; phylum Actinomycetota; class Actinomycetes; order Micromonosporales; family Micromonosporaceae; genus Dactylosporangium; species Dactylosporangium sp. NPDC050588. Next base: position 49,842 of record NZ_JBFAJA010000096.1, read on the forward strand.
ATCCTCAGCGCCGCCGTGCTCGACGAGCCGCTGCTGCGCACGGCGAAGCGGGCCGGCCTGTCCGACCGGCAGATCGCCGCGCTGCGGCCCGAGTTCGCCGGCGAGGACGGCGTGCGCAGCCTCCGCCAGCGGCTCGGCCTGCGGCCCGTCTACAAGACCGTCGACACCTGCGCCGCCGAGTTCGCGGCCGGCACCCCGTACCACTACAGCACCTACGAGGAGGAGACCGAGGTCGTCCCGTCGGACCGGCCCAAGGTCATCATCCTGGGCTCCGGGCCGAACCGGATCGGGCAGGGCATCGAGTTCGACTACTCGTGCGTGCACGCGGTCATGGCGCTGCGCGCCAAGGGCTTCGAGACCGTCATGGTCAACTGCAACCCGGAGACGGTGTCCACCGACTACGACACCGCGGACCGGCTGTACTTCGAGCCGCTCACGTTCGAGGACGTCCTGGAGGTCGTGCACGCCGAGGACGAGTCCGGCAAGGCCGCCGGCGGCCCCGGCGTCGTCGGCGTCGTCGTGCAGCTCGGCGGGCAGACCCCGCTCGGCCTCGCCCAGCAGCTCGCCGACGCGGGCGTGCCGATCGTCGGCACCTCGCCCGAGGCGATCGACCTGGCCGAGGACCGCGGCGCGTTCGGCAAGCTCCTCACCGGGGCCGGCCTGACCGCGCCGGCGCACGGCACCGCGACCAGCTTCGGCGAGGCCAAGCTCATCGCCGACGAGATCGGCTACCCGGTGCTGGTGCGGCCCTCGTACGTGCTGGGCGGCCGCGGCATGGAGATCGTCTACGACGAGCAGACCCTGCGCGGCTACATCGCCCGGGCCACCGAGATCTCCCCGGCGCACCCGGTGCTGGTCGACCGGTTCCTCGACGACGCCATCGAGATCGACGTCGACGCGCTGTGCGACAAGGACGGCGAGGTCTACGTCGGCGGGATCATGGAGCACATCGAGGAGGCCGGCATCCACTCCGGCGACTCCTCCTGCGTGCTGCCGCCGATCACCCTCGCCGGGATGCACCTGGACGAGGTGCGGCGCTACACGGTCGCCCTCGCCCGTGGCATCGGCGTCCAGGGGCTGCTCAACGTCCAGTACGCGCTGAAGGACGACGTCCTGTACGTCCTGGAGGCCAACCCGCGCGCGTCGCGCACCGTGCCGTTCGTGTCGAAGGCGACGGCGGTGCCCCTGGCGAAGGCCGCGGCCCGCATCGCGCTCGGCGCCACGATCGCCGAGCTGCGCGCCGAGGGCCTGCTGCCCGAGACCGGTGACGGCGGCACCCCGCCGGAGCACGCGCCGATCGCGGTCAAGGAGGCGGTGCTGCCGTTCAAGCGCTTCCGCACGATCGAGGGCAAGGGCGTGGACAACCTGCTCGGCCCGGAGATGAAGTCGACCGGTGAGGTCATGGGCATCGACACGTCCTTCGGCCACGCCTTCGCGAAGTCGCAGGCCGCCGCGTACGGGTCGCTGCCCACCACGGGCACGGTGCTGGTCACGGTCGCCAACCGGGACAAGCGTGGCATCGTGTTCCCGGTCAAGCGGCTCGCCGACCTCGGCTTCTCGATCGTCGCCACCGCCGGCACCGGGCAGGTGCTGCGCCGGTACGGGGTCGCCTGCGAGATCGTGCCGAAGCACTTCGAGGAGGGCGGCGGCCGCAACGCCGTGTCGATGATCGCCGGCGGCGAGGTCGCCCTGGTGATCAACACCCCGCAGGGCTCCAGCGGCCGGCAGGACGGCTACGAGATCCGCAGCGCGGCGGTCGTCGCCGACATCCCGTGCATCACCACGCTGCCGGGCGCGGCGGCCGCGGTCATGGGCGTCGAGGCGCTGCTGCGCGGCGAGATGACGGTCCGGCCGCTGCAGGAGCTGCACGCCGCCCTGCGCGGGCAGCAGTGAGCGGCCAGCGGAGCGGCTCGGGCCGCTCACGGGCAGTGCAGGTTCGGCTCG
>NZ_JBFAJA010000097.1:0-50823 GCF_040654975.1 Dactylosporangium sp. NPDC050588
CGGTCCGCCGTGGGCGGTGGCCTGGCCGCGTCCGAGGACCGGTCCGCCGTGGGCGGTGGCCTGGCCGCGTCCGAGGACCGGTCCGCCGTGGGCGGTGGCCTGGCCGCGTCCGAGGACCGGTCCGCCGTGGGCGGCGGTCCGATGGCGCTGGACACCGGGAAGCTGTACGCGGCCCGGCTGCTCGCCGCGCGGGTCCGACCGTACCTCGCGACGGCGCTGTTCGCGCTGCACGTGGTCGAGTCGCGGCGGGTACCGACGATGGCCGTCGACCGGCAGTGGCGCTGCTACGCGTCGCCGGCGTTCGTGGCGCGGACCCCGGTCGAGGAGCTCGCCGGCGTGTGGGTCCACGAGGTCGCGCACCTGCTGCGGGACCACCACGGCCGCGGCGACCGGGTCGCCCGGGAGCGCGGCCTGCACGGCGCCGGCGACCGGCTGCGGATGAACATCGCCGCCGACTGCGAGATCAACGACGACGTGTACGGCGATGGCCTCGCCCGCCCCACCGGCGCCGTCGCCGCCGCCGACCTCGGGCTGCGCGACGGCGAGCTGATGGAGGACTACCTGCGGCAGTTCCGGCTCGGGCCGCGTACGGGCGGCCTCGCGTGGCTGGACTGCGGCAGCGGCGCCGACGGCCTCGAACGGCCGTGGGACCTCGGGCCGGACGGCGCGCACGGGCTCAGCGGCCACGAGCTGGACGCGGTCCGGTTCCGGGTCGCGCAGGCGATCAGGGCCCGCCCCGGCGACGTGCCGAAGGGCTGGCAGCGCTGGGCGGAGGTGGCGTTCCACCCGCCGCAGCCGTGGCGGGAGCTGCTCGGCGCCGCGGTCCGCGCCGCGGCGGCCGGCGCTGCGGGTGGCGACGACTACACGTACGGGCGGCCCGCACGGCGCTCCGCGAGCCTGCCCGGGGTGGTGCTGCCGAGCCTGCGCCGCCGCCCGCCGCAGGTCAGCGTCATCATCGACACGTCGGGCTCGGTCAGCGACGCCGAGCTCGGCAGCGCGCTGCTGGAGGTCGCCGCGATCGGCCGGGCCGTCGGCGGCCGCCGCGACCTGGTCCGGGTGCTGTCCTGCGACGCGGCGGCCGGGCTCGCGCACGCGCTGTGCCGGGCCGAGGGGATCCCGCTGATCGGCGGCGGCGGGACGGACCTGCGGGCCGGGTTCGAGCGGGCCCTGCGGACGGCACCGCGCCCGGACGTGGTGGTGGCGCTCACCGACGGGCAGACGCCGTGGCCCGAGGTGCGCCCGCCGTGCCGGACCGTGGTCGGCCTGTTTCCACGGGAGACGGGTTGGGACGAGGACGACCCGGACGCCGAGCCCATCGTGCCGCCGGCGTGGGCCAGGGTGGTGTCCATAGGTTGAATACATTCCACGAAGTGCCAGCTTGATTGACGTCCGTTCGCCCGCGGTCGCATCATTTCCGCATGACAGAGACGGACGCCGATTCATTCCATGATGGAATGTCTGCGCAGCAAGGTCTCAAGACCGAGATGGTCGCCGACCGGCTGCGGCGCTGGATCGCCGACGGCGGCCGGCCCGTCGGCGCCAGGCTGCCGACCGAGGCCGAGCTCGCGACCCGCCACGGCGTCGGCATCAACACCGTCCGCCGCGCCGTGGGCCTGCTGGTCGCGGAGGGCGTCGTCGTGCGGCGGCAGGGGTCCGGCACGTACGTCGCGAGCGTCCCCACCGGATCCCGCCGGACCGTCGGGGTCGTGGTGCCGTCGACGTCGTACTACTACCCGAAGGTCATCGAGGGCATCGAACGGGCGCTGACCGCCGCCCGTGCCGGCGTCATGCTCGCCAGCTCCGAGAACCGCCCCGACCTGGAACGCACCCAGATCCGGCGGATGCTGGGCAGCGGCGTGGAAGGGCTCATCCTCGTGCCCAACCTGCACGTCGCCGACGACCCGCAGGCACACGTCGACGCGCTGCGGCGGCTGCCGGTCCCGTACGTGCTGGTCGAGCGCCGCCCGCCGCGGCCGGACCCCGACGACCCGGTGTCGTTCGTGACCACGCACCACCTCGGCGGCGTACACACCGCGATCCGGCATCTGGTCAGCCTCGGTCACACGCGTGTTGGATTTCTCGGCCGCATCCGCACGGGTAACTCCGCGGTCGTCACCGAGGGCTTCGACCGCGCCGCGGCCGCGCTCGGTGCCGTCGCCGTGCCGAAGGCGCGCGTGCTGCACGAGGAGTGGACGCCAGCGCAGATCGACGCCTACGCCGCGACCTGCCGCGCGGCCGGCGTCACCGCCGTCTTCTGCCACGGCGACCGCGACGCGGCGGCGCTGCTCGCGGCGGCCCGCCGGATCGGGCTGCGGGTGCCGTCGGAGCTGTCGCTCGTCGCGTACGACGACGACGTGGCCGAGCTCGTCGACCCGCCGCTGACCGCGGTCGCCCCGCCCCGCGCCGCCCTCGGCGCGCTCGCGGCGGGCCTGCTGCTGCGGCTCATCGACGACCCTACGACCCCTGCGCACCGCGTCGAGCTCCAGCCCCGCCTCACCGTCCGCGGCTCGTGCGCCCCGCTGCGGGCGCGCCGCCTCTCCGCGAAATCCAACGCATGATGGATTTCCGGCTGGGAGTCATCGGCACCGGCATCGTCGCGGCGCTCCATCTGGAAGCGGCCCGCGCCGTGCCCGGAGTCCGGGTGACAGCGGTCTGCGACATCCACGAGGCGGCCGCGGTACAGGCGGCGGCGGGCACAGGCGCGACGGCCTAAACCGACCACCGCCGGATGCTGACCCGCGAACCACTCGACGGCGTCGTCATCACCGCGCCGCACGCCCTGCACGCCGGCATGACCCTGGACGCGGCCGCCGCCGGCGTGCCCGTCCTCGTCGAGAAACCCATGGCCACGACCGTCGCCGACTGCACCGCGATGATCGAGGCGTGCGCGGCCGCCGGCGTCGTCCTCGCCGTCGGGCACGTGGTCAGGTTCGACCCCGCCGCGCACCGCGTCGCCCGGCTCCTGCGCTCCGGCGACCTCGGCGAGGTCCTGGCGATCCACCATCACCGCACCGCCCACTACCAGCGCGGCTCGCGCCCCGGCTGGTTCTTCGACCCGGTGATGGCCGGCGGCGGCATCGTGATGAACGTCGGCATCCACGGCCTCGACCGCATCCAGTGGGCCGGCGACGGCACGGCCGAGTCGGCGACCGCCCGCGTGTGGCACCGCGACGGCCACACCGTCGAGACCGACGCGATGGGCTCCGTGACGCTGTCCAGCGGCGTCGCGGCCGGCTTCCTGCTCACCAGCGCCGCCGGCCGCTTCCACGACGAGACCACCGTCGTCTGCTCCCGCGGCGCGCTGCGCTGGTCGTCCACCGACGGCACCTGGGCGAGCCGCGACGGCGCCCCCGAGACCCAGGTCATGGCGCCGGGCGGCGGGACGGGGGAGGCGTTCGACGCGCAGCTCGCGGACTTCGTCGCCGCCTGCCGCGGCCACCGCCCGCCCGAGGTCGGCGGCGACTACGGCCGCTCGGTCGTCGCCACCGTCCTGGCCATCTACGCCTCCGCCGCGAGCGGCCGGCCGGCTTCCGTGTGCCGGTCATGACCGCCCGGGTGCGCGCGGGCCGCCGCGCCGACCTCGCCGCGGTGTACCGCATCTGCGCGACCACCGACGCGACCGGTCTCGGCACGCCGCCGCGACCGTTCGACGACAAGCTGCCCGGCCACGTGTACGCCGGGCCGTACCTCGCCGCCGACCCTGGCCTGACGTTCGTCGTCGAGGACGACGCGGGCGTCGGCGGCTACGTGTCCGCGACCGCCGACACGGTGCGCTTCAACCAGTGGCTGGACGCGCACTGGTGGCCCCGGCTCCGCCGCCGGTACCCACCGGGCACGTTCACGCCGGCGGGACCGCACCGGCCGTGGTTCGACACGCACCCCGCGCACCTGCACATCAAGGTGGCGCGGCGGCTGCAGGGGCAAGGCTGCGGCCGGCGGCTCATGGACACGGTGCTCGCGGCGCTCCAAGGGCGTGGCGTCGCGGGCGTGCATCTGGGCGTGGCGGAGGCGAACACCCGAGCGGTGGCCTTCTACACCGCGCTCGGCTTCACCGAGGCGCACCGCCACGCCTGGGGAAGCACTCTCGTCCGCAACCTTTGAGTCAAAAGGAGCGACCATGCGAAGAACGGTTCTCGTGGCGTTGCTGCTGATCGCCGCCGCGGCGGTGCCCGCCGTCACCCCCGTCGCCGAGGCGGCGACGAGCAGCCTCAGGTACAACACCTTCGAACGCCCCGAGCGGGGCACCGCCTACACGCTGGGCGCGTGGGCCCAGGACGGGTGGACGGCCCCGTGGGAGCAGGGCATGAGCACCCGCACCTGGATCGACGGCTACAACTTCAGCCACACCGGCGGCAAGTCGCTGCGGGTGTTCTACCCGAAGGGCAAGATCGGCCCGGCCGACTCCGGCGCGCAGGCACCGCTGCAGCTGACCCGCGGCCGCGAGTACTACCTGTCCTACTGGGTGCGCTTCAGCAGTGACTTCAGCTGGGGGACCACCGAGTTCGCCGGGAAGGTCGGCCTCGGGCTCGCCGGCGGCGGGTCGTGCTCCGGCGGGCAGGTGTGCGACGGCACCAACGGCTTCAGCTCGCGCATGATCTGGCGCTCCGGCGGGAAGGCCGCGATCTACTACTACCACATGGGCCACGCCGGCCAGTACGGCGACTTCGTCGACCTGACCCGCCCCGACGGCTCGCTCATCTACTACCCGCGCGGCCAATGGGTGAACCTGGTCCAGCGCCTGCGCGTCAACACGGTCACCGCCGGCTCCGCCAACGCCGACGGCGAGATCGACATCTGGTACAACGGCGTCCAGGCCGCCTCGATCCGCGGGCTGCGCTTCGTCACCAACGCCGACCAGGTCGACAAGGCGTACTTCTCCTCGTTCGCGGGCGGGGCCACCCCGTCGTTCGCCCCCGCCAACGACTCCTGGATCTGGTACGACGACCTGAAAGTATCCAACACCCGTGGGGATGTCTGCGAGCTGTCCGGCGGCTGCCACACCCGCACCTTCCAGGCCGAGGCGTACACCCAGATGAGCGGCGTGACGACCGCCGCCACCACCGACACCGGCGGCGGCCAGGCGACGGCCTTCGACACCGGCGACTGGATCGCCTTCGGCAACGTGAACGTCCCCAAGCCGGCCCGCTACCTGGTGGAGTACCGGATCGCGACCGCGGCGAGCAACGCCCGGCTGTCGCTGGACATCAACGCCGGCGCCACCCCGCTCGGCGAGGTGACGCTACCCAACACGGGTGGGGTTACCCAGTGGCGCACGGTGTCCAGGGAGGTCGTGGTGCCCGCCGGCACGCACCAGTTCGGGCTTTATGCATCGACCGGTGGATTCAGCGTCAACTGGTGGAAGCTGACGCAGCTGGCCTGAGCCAGGTGGGCCGCGGCGGTCCGTCCACCGCGGCCCACACCCGCACAGCATCAGCGCCGGAAGAGGCTCAGCAGCGCGTACAGCGGCCACCGCCATCCGGTGACGGTCCTGAGCCAGTCCTCATGCCAGGCCCGTTGCTCCGCGACGGTGACCACGTCGGCGCAATCGGCCGGATCGAGCACGCTGACGAAGCCGGCCGGCACGGAGGGCCGGCGACCGCGCTGGAGGAGGTAGGCGACCTCGCCGCCCGCCATCTGCAGGGCCATCCGGGACGGGTAGACGTCCCGTCTGGCACCGTTGCAGCACAGGCGGATGCCGTCGGGCTCGACCTGGAGCCGCAATGCCTCCAGCGCGTGGAACAGGTGCTCCCCGGTCGCCGTCCACTCCCGCCCGTCGGGGGCCAGCAGGGCGAGCACCTCGACCTCGTCGGTCTCGGCCCGGTCGAGGGTCCACTCCTGGGTGCCGTCAGGGGTCAGCACCCGGATCGGGGACCGCGTGACGCTCATGCTTCCAGCATCGCATTGAGCTTCGTCGCGTTCCGACCGCCGGGAAGCCTGTGGAGCGCCGTTCAGGTGGTCGCGTAGACCCGCAGGGTGACCTCGTCGCTGAGGTGGGTCTCGCCGTTGACGGTCAGTGCCGCCTGCACGACCCACACCGTGGGCGGGGTGGCCTGGCCGTTGTCGGTGACCCGGACCCGTGCGTGGTTGCCCCGGCCGTGGAACGCGACCGGGCCGAGGACCGTCTCGGTCCGAACGGTCCACTGGAGGGCGTCCGCCAGCCGTGCCTCGTCGAAGCCGGCCGGCACGGCCACCTCCAACGGCAGCGTGAACGGCTGGATCGAGTAGCACGACCCGCCGAACGTCTGCCCAGGGCACCCGGGCGCCTTCACCGTCAGCGGCAGCACCTCCCGGAGCCGGTCCGCCGCGGGCACGAGCGGCACGTCACCCGCGGCGGGCACGGAGGCGGCCGGCGATGCCGACGCGACCGTCGAAGGTTTCGCATGTCCCGATGCGGCAGGTGTACGACCGGAACTGGGCGAGGCCGGCACCATCACCCCCGGTGCCGCGACGGCGGACGGCGGTGCGGCCGGGGTGGTGGCGTCGCTCGCCGAGGCCTGCTCCTTCGGTGTTCCGCTCCGCAGGCCGAAGACGCCGGCGACGGCGGCACCGGCGAGCAGGACGAGGACGACGGCCAGGAGCACGGGCGGCCGCCGCAGCAACGGCGACCGGGCCACCGGGGCGGCCGGCGTCACGTAGTAGACAGCCGGCTCAGGCTCGCGCTCCGGTGCCGCCGGGACCTGCGGCGGCAGTTCGACGGTGATGTCGTCCGCGTCGGGCTCCGATGCCGGCGCAGGGCCCGGCGCCGCGACCGGCGCGGCAGGGTCGACGCGCTCCGTCGGGTCCGGCACGTCAGGTTCCACGAGGCCGGCCGGGTCCGGCACGTCAGGTTCCACGAGCCCGGCCGGGTCCGGCACGTCAGACTCGGCGAGCCCGGCCGGGTCCGGCACGTCAGACTCGGCGAGGCCCGCCGCCGCCGGGTCCGGGGCGTCGCCTGGTTCGGTGAGCTCGGCGGGCACCTCCGGGAGAGGGAACCCGCTCAGCACGGCGAGGGCGGTGGGCCGGGCCTGATGCGCCGAGGTGCACGTCGCACACGTGGGAAGGTGCGCGGCCACGGCCTTGCGGACGGCGGGGCGCAGGCGCTTCGTGCTGGCGGCGGCGATGACGGCGGGCAGGTCGGCGCAGCCGGTCGCAGGGTCCGCCGCGGCGGCGGCCGTGAACAGGGCGAGCTCCAGCAGACCGCCCGGCTCCACCAGCCGGTCGATCGCCCGCCGGGTGACGTCGACCTTCTTGCCCAGGAGCGCGGCGACCCCTGTCAGGTCGACCTGGCGATGGCGGGGACGCCCCGCGTACTCCAGGACCACCAGTGCGAGCAGGTTCCAGTGGTGCTCCTCGATCAGGGGCCGCGCCGAATACAGTACGAGAGCGGCGGCGTCACCCGTCGGAGCGGCCGGCGCCGGGCGCTGCCGCAGCCCCTCCCTGACCGCGTCGCGCGCGACCGTGAAGCCCGTCGCGCCGGGTGGTGCCGCCTCGGTCGCCGACCGCGCCAGGGGCTCGTCACCGCACGCGAGCACCACGCAGTAGCGGTACACGTCGGCGTGCTGCGGATCCATCGACCGCCTCCTTCGCGTCGGCTCCGCGGGCTCAACGAGTGGCCGCGTCGCAGGTCGCGGCATCGAAACCTTTGCGAAACCCCTTTGGAGCGCGCCGCGCGGAAGCCGGTGCTGGCTGTCACCCGATCGGAGGTTGTCCATGCATCGAGCCCGACGCAGATCGACGCGAATGTTCCTCGCGGTGCTGAGTCTGCTGCTGGCGTGCGGCGGCGCGGTGGCGATGCCGGCAGCGGAGGCCGCCGCGGCTCCCGCCGTCTCGCTCCGCTTCCTGATGATCATCAAGCCGGTGTCGCAGGTGCCCGGCCTGACCGCCACGCTGAGCCAGGCGCAGATCGACGCGGCCCGGACCGCGTTCCTCAGCACGTTCCCGCGGATGGTCGAGGACCTCACCGGCGGCACCGTCGACATGAACACGCAGGTCGTCGTGTCGCCCCGGCCGCTCACGTCGATCGGCTACCAGGGGCTGATGGTCGAGCCGGGCAACGTGCCCGACGACGTCGCGCAGTACGTCCACCCGCAGGAGTGGGACGGCGTGTTCGTCACCGGCCAGATGATCGTCGGCGCCGGCTCGAACCGCTGCGTCGACGTCTCCGGCGGCCGCGACGCCGACGGCACGAAGGTCCAGCTGTGGGACTGCCACGGCGGCCCGGAGGTGCGCTGGCGGTGGCAGGGCGGCACCCTGGTCAACAGCAGGACCGGCAAGTGCCTCGACGTGGCCGGCGGGCGCACCGCCGCGGGCACCAAGGTGCAGCTGTGGACGTGCCTGAACAACGGCGCCCAGCGATGGCAGCTCGCGGGCGAGCTCCTGCGCAACCCGCAGTCCGGCACGTGCCTCGACGCCGACGCGTGGGGCACCGCGAACGGCACGCAGCTCATCATCTGGGACTGCGGCGCCGGCCAGTCGAACCAGACCTGGCGCTTCCAGCAGTAGCGGCGACGGCCCGGCCTCCGGGGAAGAGGCCGGGCCGTCACCGGGCGAGGGCAGGCGCCGCCGACGCCGAGCCAGGGAGACCATCGAGACCTGGCTGCCGGTCCGGCGGCGGCCGCCCGGGGGCGATCCCGAGCGAATCGGTGCGGGCTGGTTTGCCGCCCGAGATCCGGGTAGGGCGGCTCAAGGGCGCTACCACCCGCGAACTGCGCCCGGAGGGTCGCATCATGAAACGAGCATTGCAGGTCACGCTGGCGATCATGGTCGGATACGTGCTCGGCCGGCGGCGCAAACTGCGCATGGCGATGCTGCTCGGTGCCGCCGCGGCGGCTGGGCGCTTCAGCGGCAACCCGAACGAGCTGGTGGCTCGCGGACGGAAGCTCGTCGGCGGCTCCGCGGCACTCGGCCAGCTGTCCGGTCTCGCCCGCCCGCTCGTCGACGCCGGCCGGTCGGCCGCCCGCACCGCCGTGTCGCAGCGCATCGACTCCGTCAGCGACCGGCTCCGGGAGCGCAGCGACGCGCTGCGTTCGGCGGGCCGGAAGGGCGCCCGCCGCGACGAGGACCGCGGCCGTGACGAGGACTACGACGCCGAGTTCGAGGACGAGGAGTTCGAGGAGCTGGAGGAGCCCGAGGAGGCGCCGCCGCCCCGGCCCGCCGCCCGCCGCTCCCGTCCGCGACAGGAGCGTGACGAAGCCACCGATGACGAGGACACCGACCAGGAGCCCGAGTCCGAACCCGAGCCGCCGGTCCGCCGCCGGCGCGCCACGGCACGACGATGACCAGCGAAACGCGCGGCGCACCCAGTGGCGGGATCGGTGCCCACCTGTCCCGGCTGCTGGTGCAGGAGCTGCAGAACTTCGCCGGAGCGCTGGGCCGCCGGGCCCTCACGGCCGTGCAGGACAAGGTCGAGGGCAAGATCGGCGACCTCACCGGCCGGCTCAACGAGTACGCCGAGCAGAGCGGCAGCCCGAAGCTGGTGGCGGCGGCGAAGGGCGCCGAGGAGCTCGCCGGGGGCGGCTCGCCGATGAAGGCGGCGGCGAAAGGCGGCCTTGCCGGTGGCTGGGCGAAGATCAAGAAGTTGTTCGGGGGTGGCCGCAGCGCGACCCGCAAGCTCAAGGTCACCAGCATCCTCGAGTGGGCCGACGTCGGCGTGCCGATCAAGGTCGCCTACAACCAGTGGACGTCGTTCGAGGAGTTCCCGAAGTTCACGAAGAAGGTCGAGAAGGTCGAACGGCAAGACGAGGACAAGCTGCACTGGCGGGCGCAGATCTTCCTGTCGCACCGCGACTGGGAGTCCAACATCGTGCTGCAGGAGCCCGACGAGCGCATCGTCTGGCGGTCCAAGGGCGCCAAGGGCTACGTCAACGGCGCCGTGTCGTTCCACGCCCTCACGCCGACCCTGACCCGGATCGTGCTCGTCCTCGAGTACTACCCGAAGGGGCTCTTCGAGCGCACCGGCAACCTGTGGCGCGCGCAGGGACGGCGGGCCCGGCTGGAGTTCAAGCACTTCGTGCGGCACACGATGACGCAGACGATCCTGAACCCCGACGAGGTCGACGGCTGGCGCGGCATCATCCGCGACGGCGAGGTGGTCCTGGACCACGAGACCGCCATGCAGCAGGAGCGCGAACGCGAGGAGCAGGAGCAGCAGGAAGAGCCGGACGACTCCGGCGAGCAGGGCGAGCGCGCCGCCGACGAGACCGGCGAGGCTGAGCCCGAAGAGGGCGAGCCCGAAGAAGAAGGCGAGCCCGAAGAAGGCGAGCCCGAAGAAGGCGAGCCCGAAGAGGGCGACGAGACCGCGGCCAAGGCGGAAGAACGCGGCGAGGACGAGGGCGACGAGGAGGAGACGCCGCAGGCGCGCCCCCGGCGCCGCGCCGTGCCGCGCCGGACCGGCGCCGAGACCCGCGACCGCCGCGGCCCCGAACCCGGCGACCGTCGCAAGCGCAGCAACACGAGGGGGTGAGCGAGCATGTCGGTCGTGCAGGCCGGTGGCGGGGGCGGGCAGTCCTCGTCGCTCGCCGACGTGATTGACACCATTCTCGACAAGGGGCTGGTGATCGACGCGCACGTCAGCGTCGCGGTGGTCGGCATCGAGATCCTGACCATCAACGCGCGTGTCGTCGTCGCCAGCGTCGACACATACCTCCGGTTCGCGGAGGCGGCCAACCGGCTGGACCTGAAGTCGCAGGAAGGCAGCGGCCTGTCCGACATGGTCGGCGGCGCCAAGGGCGCGATCGCCGGGCACGCCGGGAAGCGCGCGATCGAAGGCGCCGGCGAGAAGATCCTGTCCAAAGCAGGCGACGTGTTGGAGCAGATCGCCGGCCCGGGCGAAGAGGACCGCGACCGGCCGCGGCGACGCAGAGGAGGCTGACGTGGCCACCGACACCACCGCACCGCGGGTCGGCATGATGCTCTACGGCGTGGTGCCGTCGGACGTCGAGCCGACCGGCAGCGCCCAGGGCGTGGGCAACCCGCCGGCCGACGTCACCACGGTGACCGAGGACGACCTGGCCGCGCTGGTGAGCGACGTCCCGCTCGACCGCCCGCTCGGCCGGCCCGACGACTTGACCGCCTATCAGCGGCTGCTGGACGGCACCGCGGCCGTGGCGCCGGTGCTCCCGGTCCGCTTCGGCACGGTGCTGCGTGACGCGGAGGCGATACGGCAGCTGCTGGCCGACCAGCACGACATGATCGTCCCGCTGCTCGACCGGCTCGAGGGCCGCGCGGAGTACGTGGTGCGCGGCCGGTACATCGAGAGCGCCGTGATCGCCGAGATCCTCGACACCGACTCCGACGCACGGCAGTTGCGCGAGTACATCCAGGGACGGCCGGAACAGGAGACCACGCAGCAGCGCATGGCCCTGGGCGAGCGCATCAACGGCGCGATCGAGGCGATGCGGCAGGCCGACACCCAGACGGCCGTCGACCGGATCGGCAAGGTCGTGGAGGACCTCGTCGTGGCGGAGCCGACCCACGACCTGGACGCCGTGCACCTGCCCGTGCTGGTCGAGCAGGCGCACCGCGCCGAGTTCGACGCGGTGCTCGCCGAGCTCGCCGACGGGTGGAGCGGGCGGGTCGAGATGCGCAGCCTCGGCCCGGCGGCACCGTACGACTTCGTCGACCGGCTGGCCCTGGCCCGGGACGACTGAGCCATGGGCCTGCTCCTGACGATCCTCACGCTGCCGTTGGCGCCCGTACGAGCCGTCACCGCCATCGCGGAGCTGCTGCTGGAGCAGGCGGAGCAGGAGCTGTACAGCCCGCAGGGCCTGCGCCGGCAGCTGGAGGCACTGGACGAGGCGGTGGCCCGCGGCGAGCTGAGCGAGGACGAGCGGCGCGCCGCCGAGCAGGAGATCCTCGACCGGGTCACCTCCCGGTCGACCGGCTGAACGACCGGAAGGCAGAAGCATGACACCCTCCAGCACCGAACCGCGTGAACGGCGGGCGAAGGCCCGTCCCGAGCCGCCTTCTGCCGCCTCCATCGCCCGTCTCGCGGTCGACGAGGTCGGCCAGCTGACGAGCAAGGAGACACTGGGCGTCGTGTCCGTCGAACCGGCCGACGACGGCGGCTGGGTCGTCGGCGTCGAGGTCGTCGAGGAGCGTCGCATCCCGTCATCGGCCGACATGCTCGGGCTGTACCTCGTCGAGCTCGACGAGGACGGCGAACTGCTGGCGTGTCACCGCGACCGCCGGTACCTGCGCGGCAGCACCGATGCGAAGGTGAGCTGACATGGCGGCCTCACCGGGGCTGGGCCCCGCCCCCGCGCTCGGCACCGGGCACCAGCCGACGAACCTCGCCGACATCCTCGAACGGGTCCTGGACCGGGGTCTGGTGATCGCCGGCGACATCCAGGTCAACCTGCTCGACATCGAGCTGCTCACCCTCAAGCTGCGGCTGGTCATCGCATCCGTCGACACGGCGCGGCAGCTCGGCATCGACTGGTGGGAGACCGATCCGTGGCTGTCCTCGTCCAGCCGCCGGGCGGTCGAGCGCGGCGACGCGCGCCGCGAAGCTCTCGGGCGTGATGACGCAGGGCACGAAGACTACGGGCGGTCTGCCCAGCCGGCGGTCGAGCCGGGCGGTGACCGGCGGGCGGGCCGGCCCGCGGTGGAGCCCGCGCACCAGGCGGTCGAGAACGACCAGTATCCGGCGGACGCGGAGGGTCGTCCCCGCATCCGCCGGCGTGGGGACGAACGGTGAGTGACGAATCGTTGCAGTGGCTGTACGCCGTCGCCCGCGACAGCGTGCCCGTCGAGGTCGCCGGCATCGGTGACGCGCCGGTCCGCGCGGTCCACGGCGCGGGACTCTGCGCCTTCGTCAGCACCGCACCGGCCGGCCTGTCCGAGGCCGGCGCCCTGCAGGAGCGCCTGGAGGACGCGGAATGGGTGGCGCGGACCGCGGTCGAGCATCACCGGGTCGTGGCGGCGCTCGCCTCCGCCGCCCCGGTCGTGCCCGCGGGGCTCGCCACGGTGTGCCGCGGCGAGGCCCGCATCACCGCGACCCTGGTCCGGCACGCCGCCGGGCTCACCGGTGCGCTGGACCGCGTGACCGGACGGACCGAGTGGGGCGTCAAGGGGTACGTGCGCGGCGGCCCGGCGCCCGTGCCCGAGACGAAATCGGGAGGGGCGGGCACCGCGTACCTGGAGCGCCGCCGCGCTCAACTGTCGGCCCGCGACCGGCGCCACGACGAGGCGGCCCGCGACGCGGACGCGGCCCACGCCGAGCTGGCCCGCCGGGCGGACGCGGCGCACCGGCACGCGCCGCAGGACCGTCGGCTGACCGGCGAACCGGAGGCGATGGTGCTCAACGGCGCATACCTGGTGCCGGACGAGCGGGCCGTGGCGTTCGCGGCGGCCGTCGACGACCTCGCCGCCCGGTACCCCACGATCACGCTGCGGCTCACGGGGCCGTGGCCGCCGTACTCGTTCGTCCCCGCGCTCGGCGCGGAACCTTCGGACCCGGACCGCGTGCCGGGTGACACCCCCGTGCCCGCCGGCGGACCCCCGTGAGCGACGCCGTCCACTCGCGCGAGGTCGCCCTCGTCGACCTGCTCGACCGGGTGCTGACCACCGGGGTCGTCGTCGCCGGCGACGTCACGATCGCCATCGCCGAGGTCGACCTGGTCCGCGTGTCGCTGCGCGCCCTGGTCTCGTCGGTCTCGACCGCGTCCGGCGGCACGGTCGGCGGCACGGTCGAGGGCACGGTCAGCGACACGGTCGAGGGCACGGTCGACGGCACGGTCGAGGGCGCGGTCGAGGGCACGGTCGAGGGCACGGTCGAGGGCACGGTCGACGGCATGATTCCAGACAGGAGCGGGTCACGGTGAACGACCTTCCGCGGGACGGGCGGCTCGACCTCGACCGCGACTCCGTCGAACGCGGCTTCGCCTCGCTCGTGCTCACCGTCGTGGAGCTGCTGCGCCAGCTCGTCGAACGGCAGGCGCTGCGCCGGGTCGACGTCGGCGACCTCTCCGCGGAGCAGGTGGAGCGGATCGGGCTCACGCTCATGGCGCTCGAGGAACGCATGGCCGAGCTCCGCGAGCACTTCGGGCTGCGCCCCGAGGACCTCAACATCGACCTCGGCCCGCTCGGCCCGCTGTTGCCCCGCGACTGACCGGTGCGCCCGCTAGGCCGCTCTTCCGGCCAGGAGTGACTCCAGCAGGGCGGTGATGCGTGCGGTCAGCGCCTCGGGCGTGGTGCCGAGCTGCACGCACCGCCCCTCCAGGGGGCCGTCCAGCCACAGCGTCACGATGCCGATCGCCAGCGCCCAGACGGCGGCCACGAGCGGCTCCGGGTCGCCGGCCGGGGCCGAGCCCTCGCGCTGGCAGTCCTGCACGGTCTCGGTCAGCAGCTGGATCGCTGCCTCGCCGGCGTGGGCGGCCTCGGGCACCTGCGGCGAGGCGGACAGCTCGCTGCGCAGCATCAGGTGCAGGTGGCCGGGGTGCTCGCGGGCGAAGGCGACATACGCCTCCAGGATCGCGCCGAGCCCGCGCACCGCGGTGGGCGCCGCCTCGCGGGCCGCCCGCAGGCGCTCCAGCAGCAGCTGATGGCCCTGCACCGCGATCGCGGCGAAGAGCGCGGAGCGGTCGGGGAAGTGGTGGTACGGCGCGCCCGGGCTCACCCCGGCGTCGCGGGCCACGCGGCGCAGGCTCACCGCGCCGATGCCCTCCGCCTCGATGAGCGCCACGCAGGCGGCGAGCAGCGCGTCGCGAAGGCCGCCGTGGTGGTAGCTGGCTCGGGTCTGCGGCATCGGCACCCTCCGACTGTAGGCGGTTGACGCCGGCCGCCGAAGCCGACTATACAGTGCTTAGATTCTAAACGGCGCTTAGATTGGGGTTCGTCGTGTCGAACGGAACGGTGCTCGTCACCGGCGCCACCGGCTTCATCGCCGGGCACTGCATCGAGGAGCTGCTCACCCACGGCTACGCCGTGCGGGGGACGGTCCGCGACCCGGCCACCGCCGACGTCGCTCACCTGCGGGAGATCGCCGACCGGACCGGCGGCGCGTTCGAGGTCGTCCGGGCGAGCCTCGACACCGACGCCGGGTGGGCCGAGGCGGTCGCCGGCTGCACGGCCGTCTGGCACGTCGCCTCGCCCAACCCGCCGTCGGCGCCGCGCACCGAGGACGAGGTCGTCCGGCCCGCCGTCGACGGCACCGTGCGGGTGCTGCGCGCCGCCGCCGCATCGGGCACGGTCCGGCGGGTCGTGCTCACCTCGTCCATCGACGCCGTCCGCCACGGCCACGGCACCGCCGGCCAGGTGTTCACCGAGCAGGACTGGCCCGACGCATCCGGCGCAGGCGCCTACCCGAAGAGCAAGGTGCTCGCCGAACGGGCCGCGTGGGCGATCGCCCGCGAGCACGGCCTGGAGCTCGTCGCCGTCAACCCCGGGCTGGTCCTCGGCCCGCTGCAGCGGCCGATGCGCACGACGTCCGCCGAGGTGATCCGGCTGCTGCTCAGCCGCGGGATGCCGGCCGTGCCGCGGCTGGGCTTCGCCGTCGTCGACGTCCGCGACGTGGCGCGGGCGCACCGGTTGGCCATGGAGACGCCCGCGGCCGCCGGAAACCGGTACATCGTCGCCGGCGAGCACCGCTGGATGGAGGAGATCGCGGCGGTGCTCGCCGCCGAGTTCGGCCCGCAGGGCTACCGCGTGCCGACCGCCCGCATGCCGCGCTGGCTCATGTGGACGGTCGCCCGCTTCGACCGGACAATCCGTCTGGCGTTGGGTTACGTCGGCGTGCCGGCCCTCGTCAGCGCGGAGAAGGCCGCCGGCGAGCTCGGCTGGACTCCCCGTCCCGCGAAGGAATCCATCGTCGAGATGGCCGACAGCCTGGTCCGGCACGGCATCGTCCGGCCGGGCCGGCCCGTGAGAAACGGCCCGGCCCGGCAGGGCGTCAGTTGACGAGCAGGAAGTTGTCCACGGAGGAGGCCGACACCCAGCGGCGCCCGTAGGCCTCCGGGTTGTTGAAGTTGTACTCCTCCAGGAACACCATCCCACCGTCCACACCGGACACCCAGGCCACGTGCCCGTACTGGCCGCCGTTCCACTGGGCGATCGCGCCCGGCGCCGCGGTGTGGCTGATCGCGCCGCCGTACTTCGCGGTGGCCTCGTCCCAGTTCTTGGCGTTGTAGTAGTTGATGCCGTTGAAGTTCGGCGGCTTGCGGGAGTAGTACTTGTCGACGCGTGATGCCACGAACGACGTGCACTGCTTCTTCACGAACTCGTACGGGTCCAGGTACGGGAACCAGTAGTCGGCCCACGGGTAGTCGTCGACCGGCCCGAACGCGATCACGGAGCCGCTGCGCCCGCCGTACTTGCCGAACCGGTCCGCCACGACCCGGTACTCGTAGCAGCCGGTCGTGTAGCTCACCGTCGACGTCGTGCCGGTGATCATCATCTTGATGGTCTGCCAACCGCCGCCACGGCACGCCCGGGCCTCGATGGAGTAGCCGGTCGCGTTCGCGGCCGCGCTCCAGGCGACCGTCACCGTCGACACCGAAGTGCTGGTCGACGTCGGGTACGCCCGCACGCCGCCGGGCGTGCCCGGCGTGATGATGGTGAGCGTCGCCGAGGACACGTTGGAGTTGCCGCTGAGCCCGGCGAGGTTCTCCGCCCGCAGCATGAAGTCATAGGTGCGGCCCGGCGTCAGCAGGCTCATCGTGAACGTGCAACAGGTGGTGACCGGGTACGCGGCACGGGTCCACGCCGAGGTCCCCGCATAGCGGTAGTAGATCCAGTAGTACACATTGGACGGACTCGACGCGGTCCAGCTGAGGCGCACCGCGGTGTCGCCCTGCGCCGCCGCGCTCAGGCTGCCCGGCGCGGTCGGCAGCGGCGGCATCGGCCGGGCACCCGCGGCCACCGATGGCGCCGAGTCACCGGCGAGGTTCGTGGCCCGCAGCCGGAACTCGTAGTACGTGCCGTTCGTCAGGTACGTCACCGTGAACGTGCAGCAGGTCGACAGCGGGTACTCCAGGCGCTGCCAGACGCCGCCGGCGGGCCGGTACTCGACCCAGTAGTAGACGTTCGGGGTGCTCGACGCCGTCCAGCGCAGCGTGATCCGCCCGTCGCCGACCGCCGCGGTCAGCCCGGTCGGCGCGGCGGGCAGCGGCGGCAGCGGCCGGGCACTGGCCACATTGGACGCCGGACTGTCGCCGGAGACGTTGTTGGCCCGGACCCGGAACTCGTACGTGGTGCCATTGGCGAGCAGCCCGACGGTGTACGCGCAGCACGTCGTCACCGGGTACTGCAGGCGCTGCCAGGTGCCGCCGGCGGGGCGGTACTCGACCCAGTAGTAGACGTTCGCGGTGCCCGACGCCGTCCAGCGCAGCGTCACCTGCCCGTCCCCGGCGGTCGCGCTCAGCCCGCTCGGGGCCTTCGGCAGCCCGCCGGTCGACGTGGCCCGCGCGGTCGCGGACGCCGGGCCCTCGCCGCCCTGGTTCTCGCCGGTGACCTTGAACTCGTAGACGTGCCCGTTGACCAGCGGGCCCCACGACGCCGACGTCTTGTCGGTCGGCAGGCCCGACTTCGCGAACCCGGCGCCGGCGGTCACGTCCCGGTAGTACACCCAGTAGTACAGGCTCGGCGCGGGCGCGTCCCAGTCGAGGTCGATCGTGCCGTCACCGGCCGCGATCGCCGTCAACCCGGTCGGCGCCGGCGGCGGCGAGAACCGTGCCGTGGCGCGGGCCGTCGCCGACGCCGGGCCCTCGCCGGCGGAGTTCGCGGCGGTCACCGTGAACTCGTAGACGTGGTTGTGGGTGAGGTACCCGGCGGTGAATGACAGCGCGGTCGTCGGCAGCGACAGGCGGGTCATCGCGCCGCCGGCGGTCACGTCCCGCATCGCGATCCAGTAGTACAGGTCGGGCCCGGCCGACGCCCACGACAGGCCGATCTGGCCGTCGCTGCGGGTCGTCGCGGTCACCCCGGTCACCTGCGGCGGCAGCGGGAGGTTCGGCGTGGCCCGCACCAGGTTCGTCGGCCCCGACTCGCCGCCGGCCGCCACCGAGGTCACCTTGAACTCGTACTGGTGCCCGTTGACCAGATACCCGGCGGTCATCGTGCAGCACGTCGAGATCGGGAGCGGCAGCTGCTGGAACGTCGCCTCACCGGCGGTCACGTCCCGCTGGTACACCCAGTACCACACATCCGGCGTGGGGCTGGTGTCCCAGGTGAGCTGCACCTGCCCGTTGCCGGCGACCGCGCGCAGGTTCGCGGGCGCGGCCGGTGCCGGGTAGACGGCGGTCGCCTGGGCCAGGTTCGACGGCGGCGAGTCACCGCCGAGGTTGTTCGCGACGATCTTGAACTCGTAGCGGTGGTTGTGCGCGAGGTACCCCGCGGTCAGAGTGAGCGCGGTCGTCGGCAGCGGCAGCTTCGTGAAGTCGGCCTCGCCGTTGGTCACGTCCCGCTGGTACACCCAGAAGTAGACGTTGCTCGCGGTGCTGGTCCAGTCGAGCTTGATGGTGCCGTCGCCCTGCGCCACGGCGGTCAGGTTCGCCGGCGCGGGCGGCACGGTGTAGTGCACGGTCGCCTTGGCCGACGTGGAGTACGGGGACTTCCCGCCGCCGTGCGAGGCGGTGACCACGAACTCGTACTGGTGGTCGTTGGCCAGCCACGCGATGGTCGCCGTCGTGTCGGCCGGGGTCGGGTCGCTCACCTCGACGTACTCGGTCTCACCGGCGGTCAGGTCGCGGCGGGACACGTCGTAGCGCCACGCGTTCGGCACCGCCGACCAGCTCAGGTTGACGCTGCCGTCGCTCTGCGGGGTGGCGGTGAGACCGGTCGGCGCGGCCGGCGGCGCGATCGTCACCAGCACGCTGCGCACCGGCGACGCCGGCCCTTCGCCGTTGGCGTTGCGGGCGGCCACCTTGAACTCGTAGGTGTGCGCGGTCTTGAAGCCGCCGAGCGTGGCGCTCGCGGTGGTCGGCTGCGCGACCCGGGCGAAGTGCGTCTGCCCGACCGTGACGTCGCGCTGATACACCACATAGGACGGGCTGCTGCCGGGCCACGACAGCGCGACCGTGCCGGCGCTGGACGCGGTCGCCGTGAGCGACGCCGGCGCGGCCGGGACGGTCGCCGGGTCGGGCACCGGCCGCGGCCACGCGATGTCGGCGAAGCGCGGGCGGTAGATACGGGCGTCGTCGTAGAGGTCCCCGTCGTTGAGGGAGTTCACGTTGTATGACACCAGCAGCTTCCCGGACGGCGCCAGCTCGGGATGCACGTGGGCGTCGTAGACGATGACCCCGGACTGGTTCGCCGGCTCGGGCGCGGTCAGCAGGTCGACGGGGCCGCTGAACGGGCCCCACGGGTTGCTCGCGGTGTAGGCGACGACCTGCGCGTTGAACACGATGTTGCTCTCGACCGTGACGAGAATCCACTGCCCGTTGTATTTCTGGACGCCGTACGCGGTGCCGACGCCCGACAGGGGCAGCCGCGCGGATCCGGCGGCGCTCGTCGTCCAGCCGGTGCCGTTCCAGAACTCCCATGGGCCGCTCAGGCCGCCCGCCGGGACCCTGGCGAGCCGCGCGAAGCGCATGCCGTCGGCCTGCGCGTAGTCGGAGCCGTAGATGTACGTGAAGCCGCCGTCGGTCACCAGCTGCGCGCCCCAGGTGACGGTGCTGCCGACCGCCGGGGTCAGGTCGGTGACCCCGGTCAGCGCGAGCGACGGCAGCGCGAACGTCGCCAGCACCGTGCCGCTGAGCGCCACGTCGAGGCTGCCCGTGCCGGTGCGGCGGTAGCGGTTGTAGACCACCCGCAGGTTCGATCCTTCGACCTCGCCGTCGCCGACCCAGTAGAACTGCCCGTCGGCCGTCTGCGGCAGCAGCGCCTGCGGCGCGCTCGTGGTCCCGCCGGTCAGGGTCGTGGTCGGCGCGCTGCCGTCCTGCACCACCATCGAGTTGTTGATGAACGGCGAGCTGCGCGGGCGGCTGTGGTCGGCGTTGACGGTGCCGAGCAGCGTGTCGGAGAACAGCCACACGATCCGGCCGTCGGGCAGCAGGACCGACGCCGTGCTGTCCGCCCCGCTCCACCTCCCGCTGGTGTCGCCGTAGGTGTTGAACGCGGTGGTCAGCTGGGTGCCCGTCATGCCGCCGGCGGGCGGCGCGGCGGACGCGGGGGTGCGGTCGGGCAGCACGGTGAGCAGCGCTGCGACCAGCAGCAGAACAGTCAGGCGGGCGCGCATGGTGCATGTATAGCGTTACATGGATGAATGGGTTACCCCGTGGTAACAAAGCGGGGCAAACCGGCGCGGTCAGCGCTCCAGCGTCTGGAGCACGCGCTCGGCGGTCTGCCGCGTCTCGTCGTCGAACAGGACGAGCCGGAGCAGCTCGACGCCGGCCGGCGCGGTGCGCATACCCGCGAGGGCCTGCGCGACGGCGTCCTCCTTCGGCCACCGGTACACGCCGGACGAGATCAACGGGAAGGCCACCGACGCCGCGCCCAGCCCGCCGGCGACCTCCAGCGAGCGCTCGTAGCAGCCCCGTAGCAGCGCCGACCGGTCCTCGGTCGCGCTCCACACCGGCCCGACCGTGTGGATCACCCACCGGGCGGGGAGGCGCCCGGCGGTCGTCGCGACGGCCTGCCCGACCGGCAGCCCCCGCCCGTACCGGCTGGCCCGCAGCGCGCGGCACTCCTCGAGGATCGCGGGCCCGCCCTTGCGGTGGATCGCGCCGTCCACCCCGCCGCCGCCCAGCAGCGACGTGTTCGCCGCGTTGACGATGGCGTCCACCCGCTCGGCGGTGATGTCGCCCGTGACCATCTCGATCCGCATGCCGCCCATTGTCCACTAGGGTCGGTGGATGGACTGTTTCTCGTGCCGCCAGAACGGACAGGCCGTCGCCCCGCCGCGCGAGCGCATCGCCGCCGACGAGCACTGGCGGGCCGCCCACTGCTTCGACACGAGCCTGCCGGGCTGGCTGGTGCTGGTGCCCCGCCGGCACGTGACGACGGTCGCCGACCTGACCGACGCGGAGGCGGCGGGGCTCGGCCTGTGGCAGGTCCGGCTGTCGCGGGCGCTGACGGCGGTGACCGGATGCGTGAAGACCTACGTGGTGCAGTTCGCCGAGAAGGAGGGCTTCGCCCACGTGCACTTCCACATCGTGCCGCGGATGCCCGACCAGCCCGACGACCGTCGCGGCCCGCGCGTCTTCGGCTACCTGGGCGTGCCCGAGGGGGAGCGGGTCAGCGAGCGGCGGCAGGACGAGCTCGCGTCGGCGCTGCGCGCCCACCTCGCCACCTAGCCGATCCGCTCGAGCTCGTTGGTGTAGTCGCCGTCGGGACCGTACTGGATGAGCTTCTGCGCCTCGCACACGTACCGTTCGGGCTTCACGGCGAGCGTGCCCTTGCCGGTGTTGTTGCGCTTCCCGTTGCGGTCGATGACCCAACTGACCTCACCGGACAGTCCACTGAGGACCACCGCGCCGTCGAGGATGCGGTAGTTGCCGGTGACCACGCCGCGGAGCGTCTCGGTCCAGTTTGCCCCGTCGAACGTGGCCTTGTAAGGCTGCGAGGCGTTGGCGTCGTAGGACATGCGCCCGGCGCCGTCGAACTCCTGCACGATGCCGGCGCCCCCGCTGAACTGCTGCCGCTTCGAGCCGTTGTTGACGTGGATCTCGCTGCTCGTCTGCCGCCACCGCCCGACCAGGCACGGGTCCAGCCCGGCCGCCACGCTCACGGTCGGCGACGGCGACACCGACGGAGACGGGGACGCCGAGGGCGTGGGCAGGACCACCGGAAGCGCGGCGGCCCGCACCCCGTCCGGCCGCTGCGACCACGCGTAGGCACCGCCACCACCGGCGAGCAGGAGCAGCGCCGCGGCGCCACCGGCCAGCAGCAGCCGCCCTTTGTCGCGTTTTCGCTGATGTACCGGCGCTGCCGGCTGGACACCC
Organism: Dactylosporangium sp. NPDC050588; assembly: GCF_040654975.1. NCBI lineage: Bacteria > Bacillati > Actinomycetota > Actinomycetes > Micromonosporales > Micromonosporaceae > Dactylosporangium > Dactylosporangium sp. NPDC050588. The sequence goes on from NZ_JBFAJA010000097.1 coordinate 21,858, forward strand.
GTTTCCCCCGCGACGCCGGAAGTCTGGATCGCGGCCTGTTCTGCCCACCCAGCAGCCGCTCCGGCCGCCGCGCCGCCGGCGCCACGTTCGACCGGTACGGGCGCTACCGGCATGACGGGTACGGGCGCTACCGGCGTGACGGGTACAGGCGCTACCGGCATGACGGGTACGGGCGCTGGCGTGGCCGGTTGGTCGAAGCCGCGCAGGCTTCCCTCCGCCACCGCCAGCTCCGGCTGGTCCACCACCACCGGCGCGATCCCCAGCGCCTGGTCCAGGGCGGCCGCCACGGCAGGCATCCGGCTCGACCCGCCCGCCAGGAACACCGCCGCCAGCGACGAGATCGGCTGCCCCGCGACGGCGAGCACCTCCACGCTCGTGCCGACGGTCCGCCGCAGCACCGGCTCCGCCAGCCGCCCGAGGGTGTCCCGGTCCAGCGGCACCTCCACGTTGAACAGCGGCAGGTGCACCAGCGTCGACGGCAGCCGCGACAGCATCTCCTTCGCCGTCCGCACGTTGTCCCACACCTGCTGCGTCACGCGCCGGTCGAGGGCGTCCTTGGGGTTGGCGAGGCGCGGCCAGTACCCCTGCGGATCCGGCACGACGTCCCGCAGGTGCGCGAAGACCGCCGCGTCGACGTCGAGGCCGCCGGTGTCGTCCAGCCCGAGCGTCGCGAGCAGCTCGAACCCGCCCTCCGTGCGCCGCACCACCGACGCGTCGAACGTGCCGGCGCCGAAGTCGTACACGAGCGCCGTGCCGCCCACTGGCACCCGGTGCCCCGCCACGTCGGCGAAGTAGTGCGCCGCCGCGACGGGCTCCGCCACCAGCCGCGCGCCCGCCGGCGCCGCTTCGAGCAGCACCTGCCGCCGCCGCTCACCCCACGCCGCGGGGCACGTGACCACGACGTCGGTCAGCGGCCCGCCCGACATCCCCGACGCCTCCGCGACCGCCCGGTCCAGCACCGCCTCGAACAGCCGCGTGACGGGCACCTCCGCGTCGCCGAGCAGCACCGACGCCTCGTCGACGCGGCGCTTCGGGTTGGGCTCCAGCCTGCCCGGGCTCGCCATCCCGAGGTGCAGGGCGTCCCGCCCCACCACCAGCCCGCCGCCCTCGTCCAGGCACACCGCCGACGGCATCAGCGGCGATCCGTCGAAGAGCAGCGGCCGCGGCTCCCGGCCGTCCACCGCCAGCACCGCCACCGTCGTCGACGTCCCGAAGTCGATCCCCAACCGCGTCACGCCCCACACGGTACTGATCGCCGTCACCGTCTCGGCAACGCCCGTGATCCCGTGCGGTCCCGGACAACCGTTCGGGAGCACGGAAACCCGGCAACCCGCCCGCTTCGGCGTGGCGCCACGCCGGGACGGTCGCGCGGGCCCGTCCGGGCGGGGCATGCTGGAGCGCATGACGGAGCCGGACGCCCCCAGTACCGCACGAATGATCGACTACTGGCTCGGCGGCAGCGACCACCTGCCGGTCGACGTCGCCGCCGCGCAGGCGTTCGAGTCGGCGTACGGGCCGTGCGCCGACATCTTCCGCTCGCTGCGCGCGTTCTCCGGCCGGGCGGTGCGCCACCTCGCCGCCGAAGGCATCGACCGGTTCCTCGTCTTTGGCGCCGGCATCCCCACCCGTGGCAACGTCCACGAGAACGCCCCCGGCGCCCGCGTCCTCTACACCGACATCGACCCGCACATCGTCGCCGCCGGCGGCAGCCTCGTCGCCGGACTCCCGGACGTCGCCTACACGCTCGGCGACGCCACGGATCTCGACGGCATCGACCCCGAAGCCCGCGCCCGGGTGCTCGACGGCAGCCCGGTCGCCCTGGTGTTCCTTGGCCTCGCCGCGTTCCTGGACGACGCGACCCTCGCCCACGCCCTCGATGCGATGCACGACGCCGTCCCGGACGGCAGCCGCCTGGCGTTCGACTTCGACAGCACCGAGCTCGAGTCGTTCCCGCAGGCCCTGGCGATGATGGGCCCCGGCTTCCACATGCGCGCCCCCGCCCGCTTCGCCGACCTGCTGGGCCCGTGGAGCACCACATCCGACGGCATCGTGCCCGTCGCCCTGTGGCGCCCCGACGGCGACCCCGAACAGGTCCCCGACGCCTTCTGGGGCGGCCTCGCCACCAAGCCCTGACACCTCGTCGTCCGGCCCTTCGGAGGGGCTCTCGACACTGACGGCGGCCTCGGACCGCTCCCGCGCCCGGTGTGCCCCGCGTCCGGTGCGTCCGTCTTCCGTCGTCCCGCGTCCGGTGCCCGCGCACCGCTCCTCGCGCCCGCGCACCGCGCCCGCGCCCGCGCACCGCGCCCGCACCGCGCCCGCGCCCGCGCACCGCGCCCGCGCACCGCGCCCGCACCGCGCCCGCGCCCGTGCCCCGCGCCCGCGCCCCTCGCCAGGCGCTGCTCCCCGCTCCCAGTGCCAGTCGACGGGCGACGGGCGACTGCACACAACCTGCAAACGCGACAGCCGTACAAGCGGCGCCGGCTCCCTTAGAGTGGCCGCCATGGATGCGGTGGTGGTGCCGTTCGCCGGGGAAGGATCCGGGAGCGGGGAACTGTCGTGGGGCCAGCTCGACGTGTGGCTGAAGATGCGCCGGCTCGGGCGGTCGTTCGCGATGGGTGGGGCGCGGCCGCTGCCGCCCGGCGCGACCGTGGAGGACGTCGCCGGTGAGCTCGCCTACCTCATGGGGCGCTACCAGTCGATGCGCACCCGCTTCATTCCAACCGCCGATGGATTGCCGCGGCAGGTGGTGCACGAAAGCGGCACGATCGACCTGGAGGTCGTCGACGGCGACGCGGAATCCGTCGCCCAGCGGTTTCGGACGACGCCCTTCGACTATGAGCACGGGTGGCCGGTGCGGATGGCGGCCGTCGTCGACGGGGACCGGTGCACCCATGCGGTCCTGGTCATGTCGCACCTGGTCTTCGACGGTGCGGGCGCGGTCGTGATGATGGCCGAGACCGCCGCCCGCACCCCGCTGCCCGTGCGGGGCGCCGCGCCGCTCGAACAGGCACGCCAGCAGGCGCTCCCGGCGGCGCGCCGGCACAACCAGGCCGCCCTGCGGCACTGGGAGACGCGGCTGCGGGAGATCCCCGTGCCCGTCGTGGCGCCGTCGCGGGACGTGCGCAGCCCCCGCTACCACCAGGGCGTGTACCGCACGACGGCGCTCCCGGCGGCGCTGCTCGCCGTGGCGGAGGAGCACGGCACCGACACGGCCGCCGTGCTGCTGGCCGTGTTCGCGACGGCGTTCGCGGCGGTGACCGGCGTTGTCGTGCTGCCGCTGCGGCTGATGGCGAGCAACCGCTTCCGCGCCGAGCTCGACGGCAGCGTCAGCCCCGTGTCGCAGAACGGCCTGTGCGTCCTCGACACGACCGGCGACCTCGGGACCGTCGTGCGCAGGGCCCGCGGCGCGGCGATGGCGGCGTACAAGTACGCGTACTACGACCGGCGCGACCTCGAGGCCCGCATCGCCGCCGTCGCCGCCGACCGGGGCGCCGGGGTGGACCTGGACGTGAACTTCAACGACCGCCGGTTCGGCGGCTCGCTGCGCCCCGTCACGCCCCCGGCCGGTCCGGACGGCGAGTTCGCGTGGGTCAGCGCGCACGACGACCCGCAGTCCGGCTTCTTCCTCAACGTCGACGGGTCCGACGAGGTGCTGGAGCTGACGGTGTACGTCGACAGCCACTTCCTCGCCCCGTCCGACGCCGCCAGAATCCTGCACGAGATGGAATCGGTGGCGTCCCGCGCCGGGGACCGTGCCGCGGGCGCTGTCGGCATTGCGGCAGTAGGGCCCTGACCTGGGTGTTGTGGTGCGGACACCACAACGCGCCTGGTCCTGCCACGACTGACCGGCGCCCGCCGCCGCCCGCATCCTGGTCCGCATGTCAAGCCTGAACTCCGGCGCCGGCCTCGCGCGGCTCACCGGTTGCATCCTGACGCTCGTCGCCCTCGTCACCGCGGGCGTCTCCGCCCTCCTCTTCGTCACGCTGCCCGCCGCACCCACCAGCGACGATCTGATCGCGGCCGCGGCGGTCGCCGGGGTCACCGTCGTGCTGTTCGCCGTCGGCGTGCCGCTGTTCGTCATCGGCGCGCGGCGCTTCGCCCGGCAGCGGCACGTGCTGCGGACCGGCACGCCCTGCCTCGCCACCGTCACCGCCGCCCACAACGTGAACAACGCCGAGAACGACGACCCGGTCGCCCGCATCACCCTCGCCGTCCCGGTCCCGGGCGGCACCGCGACCGCCGTCGTCCGGCAGGTCGTCCCGCAGCGGCTGCGCCGGACCGTCAGGCCCGGCGCCGTGCTGCCCGTCCGCGTCGACCCGGCCGACCCTGCGTTCGCCGTCATCGACTGGGAGCACGCCCAGCAGCGGCACCGCATCGCCGACGACGCCGCGGCCCACGTCGCCGTAGACGTCGCCGCAGGACTGCTGTTCTAGCGTCGCCGGCCACGACAGCGGCGTACGACCCGGCGACCGCGACCGTCTGTCGCCGGCCACGACGGCGGCGCATGACCCGGCGACCCGCAGCCATGCGCCACCGACCCACAGCCATGCGCCACGCCCCTCGGCAGCGGCAACGACTGCAGGGGTCGTGCGGACCGGCACCAGATGGACGTTAGCCTCGGTCTTTCGCTAAATGTTGATCAAGGGCGGTGTTCTGAGAGTTGATCTTTCTTGGTCCGGGGTTCGGCGTTTGGGCGTGACGGTGGTCCGGCGCGTGGCCGGGTTCCTCCAGGGCTGATCGCAGGGTCGGTTGGGTTGGTTCGGCCGACCGGTCGGGGCAGTGCGGCGAGACGGCCGTACGCAGCGACGAGATCTGTTGCTCAGGGCCAATGTTCGGCGATGCGAAGGTGGATGCGGTCCCGTGCCGGAACTGGTCCGGGATCTGGGTGAGCGCGTCGTCCAGGACGGTGATGTGGTCGGCGGTGGTGTTCGACCCGGCCCGCCCTTCACGCAGCATCCCGGACAGCGCTTCGCGGGTGTTGTCCAGGAAGCAGGACAGCGGGTGGTAGCCGAACGAGCGTTTCCAGGTCGGGGTGGCCGCCTCCTTCTCGGAATGGTAGATGACGATGGAGGCGTCCAGATCGAGGACCAGGCCGGGAACGGGTAGCCCGGCCGCGGTCGTTTCCGGCAGCCCGCTACGGACGTCGATCCGTTGCGCCCAAGCGGTTTCCCGCGCCTGCGCCCGCGCGGTGGCGAGCCGGCGCAGCATGTCACTGTCCATCATGGACAGCAGCCGCCACGCGGTCGGGTCGGACGCGACCGGCCCGAACAACTGCGCCTGGTCCCGCAGCACGGCCAGGTCCGCGATCGCCTCACCACCGTCGGCCAGCATGACGGCCAGATCGACCGCGACCCGACCAGGATCGTGACCACCGCGACGCTGCCGCGCACCGGCGAGCGCATCGCTGCACGCCGCGGTCAGGCCGGTCACTGCGGCGACATCGGCGAGGAGCCGGGCACCGGCATGGCTGACCACGCCACGCCCGTCACCACTCACCACGATCTTCCGGCGCGCTCCGGTACGCTTCACCATGCAGGTGCCCTCCGGGCGGGATGGATATGACCCTAGACAAGTCCTATCTTCCCAGCTCAGACGGCACCTGTTCTCTATTGACCCACCATGTGGGCAGCCCATAACGAAGGGCTGAGGCTAGGATCCGGCGATGGCAACCTATAGCGGACCGGATGACCTGAGCGGCACCGAGTTCATCGAGACGAACTTTGCGGGCAGCGTGTTTCGCGAGGTGGATCTGAGCGGTGTCCGGATCCGCGGTGCCCTGCTCAACGGCGCCGACCTCGACGGGGTGATCGACGGGCTGCGGGTCAACGGCGTCGAGGTTGCACCGCTGGTCGAGGCCGAGCTGGACCGTCTGCACCCAGAGCGCACGCGACTGCGTCCGTCCACGCCGGACGGTATGCGGATCGCGTGGAAGACGGTCGAGGCGTTCTGGGCGCCGACGATGGCGCGGGCGGGATCGATGCCGGAGCAGGACGTTCACCGGTCGGTGGACGGGGAGTGGTCGTTCGTGCAGACGCTGCGGCATCTGGTGATGGTCACCGACCTGTGGTTCGGCCAGGCGGTGCTGGGGCGGGACCGGCCGTACCATCCGCTCGGGCTGCCGGCGGCGTTCATCACCAACGGCGCGGACCTCGGCATGGACCTGGCTGCCGAGCCGAGCCTCGCCGAGGTGGCGGCGGTCCGGGCCGACCGTATGGCCGAGGTGCGGGAGTTTCTCGTCACCGCCACCCAGGAGGACCTGGACCGGGTCCGTGAGCCGGAGGTGCCGTCCGGCTGGCCTTCGCCGGCCCCTCGTGCCGCCTCCGCGTGCCTGCGGGTCATCTTCAACGAGGAGTGGGCACACCACAGCTTCGCCGTCCGCGACCTCGACACGATGGGAGACTCGAAGAGCGCGATCTGACGTCGGCTAAGGCTGGTCACTGCGGCGACATCGGCGAGGAGCCGGGCACCGGCATGGCTGACCACGCCACGCCCGTCACCACTCACCACGATCTTCGGGCGCGCTCCGGTACGCTTCACCATGCAGGTGCCCTCCGGGCGGGATGGATATGACCCTAGACAAGTCCTATCTTCCCAGCTCAGACGGCATCTTTCTCTATTGACCCACTATGTGGGCAGCCCATAACGAAGGGCTGAGGTTAGGCGCGGACGGCGGGCTCCGCCGCGACCGGTGCCGGGGTGCGTGGCCGGCTGATCGTGCCGCGGGCGCCGAACACCACCCGCAGGATCGTGCCGGGGGTGAGCAGCGACGTCGGCGGCGCGACGAGGTTGAGCACCCGCAGGAACGCGGCACCGAGGTTCGCGTCGCGGGTCGCCGCGCGGTGCAGCCGGTGCACGAACGCGTTGACGAACCGGACCTTGAGCGTCCGTCGCCCCGGCACCTCGGCGAAGCGCAGGTCGGTGCCGACCGCGATCGACCACGGTCCGTCGACGATGCGGGCGGCCTGCCGGAAGAACCGCCGCGCGAGCCCGGCCGTGCGGCCGCCGGACGCGTTGAGCAGGCGCCGCAGCAGGAGCGCCTCCAGCGCCGCGACCGTCATGCCCTGGCCGTAGATCGGGTTGAAGCTGCACAGCGCGTCGGCGACGACGAGGTAGCCCTCCGGGAAGCGTCGCAGCCGCTCGTACCGGCGCCGGACGCTGGCCGGATAGCGCATCGTCACCGGATCGCCGGCCGGCACCGCACACCGGATGATCGTCGCCAGGTGCGGCGCGGCGAGGCTGTCGGCGAACGCGGCCATCCCGGCGTCGTCGGTCGGCGGGCGCTCGCCGAGCATGCCGTTGAGCGCGACGGCGACGAGCCCGTCCTCCTGCGTCGCGGCGATGCCGGACCGCGGCGCGCCGGGCACCGCGTTGGTCAGCACCCCGGACATCCCGTCGAGGTGTTCGGGCCGGTACTCGTACCGCCGTGTCACGTACGTGACGTCGACCTGCACCCGCTCCTCGGCCGGTACGGGGAAGCCGGCCGCCGACAGCCACAGCGGCCCGCGCGACGCCCGGCCGCCGGCGTCGACGACGAGGTCCGCGGCCAGCGTGCCGCCGGTGCTCAGGTGGACCCCGGTCACGGCGCTGCCATCGGCGGACAGCACCAGACCGGTCACGTCGGTCCGCGCCATCAGCCGCACGCCGGGCAGCGCGAGGACCCGCTCGCGGATGGTGTGCTCCAGCAGCGGCCGGCCGACCCCGGCGGCGACCAGGTCCGAGGGCGCCCGCCGCATCAGGTATCCGTCGTTGTACCAGTGGACCTGCCCGTGCAGGTCGACCATCGGCGCCCCGGCGTCGCGCAGCTGCGCGGTAAGCCCGGGAAACAGCTCCTCCAGCGCGGTGCGCCCGCGGGCCAGCAGGACGTGCAGCTGATGGTCCTGCGGCACGCAGCGGCGGTGTGCCGGCGCCGCGCCGAGCGTGTCGCGGTCGAGCACCATGACCCGGCCGAAGTGCTCGCGGAGCACCCGCGCGGCGAGCAGTCCGCCGATGCTGGCCCCGATGACGACCGCCGTCGTGTCCCTTGTCACGCCCAGCAGCCTAAGAATCACACACGGTCGATGGCATCTCCGTCGTTGCGATGCTCACCCGGCGGCGGTCAGGCCCCTGGTGGGGGAGGCCACGCCAGCGCCCGGAGCGCCGAGGGCTCGCCGTTGACGACGTCACGGTCATGGCTGTGCCGCTCGTCCGGGTCGCCCGGCCGGTACTGCCACAGCGCGAACGTCGTCCAGCCGGCCGGCAGCTTCGGCGGCTTCGCGGTGTACCCGGCGATGTCCAGCGGATGGTCGCCGAACGACGCGTCGTTGCCCGTGCACGGGTTCCACCAATTGGTGTTCGTGTAGATCATCGGCTTGCGGCCGACGCCCCGCTCGATACGGTCGATGAACGCGTGGATCCAGGCCCGCATCTGCACCGGCGTGAGCCCGTAGCAGGCGTCGGTGCGCACCCCCGCGTACGGCCACTCCAGGTCGACGAACGGCACCAGCGTCCGCGCGTCTCGGGTGAACCGGGCGTGCCGCAGGAAGTGCTCGGCCTGCCCGACGGGGTCACCCCGGTCCGGCCGCGCGTACACGTAGGCGCCGACGTACCGCCCGGCCCGCCGCGCCGCCGAGTAGTCCGCCGCGAAGTGCGGGTTGACGTACGTGCTGCCCTCGGTCGCCTTGACGTACACGAACGCGCTGCCGGCCGCGACCTCGGTCGGCCAGTGGATGCCGAACTGCCGGTGGTCGTGGCTGGAGATGTCGATCCCGCCGACCGGGTACCCCACCGGCCGCTCCGCCTGGATCGCCGCGACCGCCGCCAGCACGGGCGGGTCCGCCGGCGGGAGCGGCAGCAGCGGCGCCGACGCGACCGCCCACACCGGCGCGGTCACCAGCAGCGACCAGGCCGCCACGCCCCGCGGGTGCCGCCGGGTGAACCCGGCCGCGGCCCGCCACAGGCGCCGCGACGCCGGCACGAGGCCCGCGACGGTCGCACGGGTCAGACGCCACACCGTCCCCGGAGCCTTCGTCACCGCTCCAGTGTGCCCCGCCCCCGCCCACCCGGCCCGCCGTGCCGATCCACGCCCGCCCCGCCACCCCGCGATGTGCTCTTGAGTCGGAGTGACAACCGGCTGGTACAGGCAATGATTACCGGGCACCCTCGTCGCCCCGACCTTGCGCGCAACGAGGTGATGCAACGGTTCGCGCCCGGCTGGAACTGAGCGGGGGGTCCGGGCTACTTCGGGAGGCGGATGACGAGCTCGACACGGCGGTTGAAGGCGCGGCCTGCCGTGCTCGCGGAGCCGTCGGTGTTCTTCTCCTCGACGAGGGGCTGGGTGCTGCCGAGACCGACCGCCGTGACTGAGCTGGCCGTGACGCCGTGGCTGGTGAGGTACGTGCGGACCGTTTCGGCGCGCCGCTGGGAGAGGGTCTGGTTGCCGGAGGCTGAGCCGGTGGCGTCGGTGTGGCCGCGGACCTGGATCGTGCCGTTGGGGTAGAGCTTGTTGATGACCTTGATGGTGTTGTCGAGGGTGTCGGTGCTGCCGATGTCGGCGCTGCCGGTGGCGAAGAGGGCGTCGCTGTTGAAGGTGACGATGTAGACGTGGACGCCTTCGGGGGTGCGGGCCTCCAGGATCGAGCCGGAGACGCCGGTGAGGTCGACGTCGGGGCCGGGCAGGCGGTACAGGGAGTCCTTCACGAGACGGGTGTCGTTCTCCGGGTCGTGGGCGTTGCCGATCTGGCACGGGATGCGCAGGACGAGGCCGGCGCCGAAGTCCTGGGTCGCGCAGGTCGGGTCCTTCTGGCCGTCGCCGTCGTAGTCGTCGAGGCCCGGCTGGGCGCCCGGCGGCAGCGACGCGGGCGGGTCCTCGGCGGCGGAGGACGCGGTGTCCTCGGTGGACGCGGGTGCGGCCGTGCCGGTGGTGGGGCTCGCGGCCGGTGCGCCGCCGGAGTCGCAGCCGGCGAGCAGCGCGCCGGCGAGCAGCAGCACGCCGGCGGCGGTGGCCGGCAGGAGCATGGCGGCGGTGTGACGCCGGGCAGGTCTCATGGCGCGGAGCGTAGGCATCCGCCTGGGGCGACGCTCGTCACAGGCGGGTAGCCGACACCCGCGCGGCACTCAGTCGGGTGCCGGGAGGCATCCGCCGTCGGCGATGCCGCCGCCCGCGTCGACCGTGGTGCGCGGCGGGCCGTGCTCGCCGAAGACGTACCCGATGCCGGAGTTGCCGCAGAACAGCAGCCCACCGCCGGCGTTGGCGTCCAGCCGGCCGGGCTTGCGGCTCTCCACCTCGGCGAGGCCGGCGCCGGTCAGCACCCCCTCGATCGACGGACCGTCGAAGCGGCCCTCGGCGCGCAGCCGGGCCAGTCCCGCCTCGACCTGCTCCACGCACGGTTGCAGCGCCGCCATGTACTGCGGAGGCAGCGCGCGGCGCTGCCGGAACGCGTTGTTGGCCTGGTCGTTGAGCTGAAACTGGTCCCCGGGATCGAGGGAAGCCGGAGCCGACGGGACGGCAGACGAGGACGGGACGGCAGACGAGGACGGGGCGGCAGACGAGGACGGGGCGGCAGCAGAGGGGGAGACCGCGGCCGCGCAGGCGGCGACGAACCGGCTCGGGGCCGGCCGTGGCGCCGACGGGGTGACCTGGCCCGCCGAGCCGGCGGTGCCCGGTGCCGAGCAGCCCGCGGCGGCCAGCAGGACGGCGAGCGCGAGTGGTGCGAGTCCCCGTTGCACGGAGACGACACTATGCCACTTCCCGGGTGAGGCGCGCGGGCGATCGGCGTCGCCGGGCGGTTGGCGGGCTCGGCCATGGGTACGAACGGCGCTCTGACGAGAGGTGAGCTCCATGCCGCACGACCGCATCGCCGAACTCATCGCCCCGCTGCGGGTCCGTCCCGGCTCGAAGGTGCGCCTGCCGAAGGACTTCGATCCCGGGTACACCGGCGACCTCATCGACAAGGCGGCCGGGACCGAACTGTTGCAGCGCGGTGTGGCCATGCTCGCCGACTTCCAGTCGCGGCTCGCCGCGCAGCACACCAACGGGCTGCTCGTGGTGCTGCAGGCGCTCGACGCGGCCGGCAAGGACGGCACGATCCGGCACGTGATGAGCGGCGTCAATCCGCAGGGCGTGCGGGTGCACAGCTTCAAGGTGCCGTCGGCGGAGGAGCTCGACCACGACTTCCTGTGGCGGTACGCCACCCGCCTCCCGGCCCGCGGCGAGATCGCCATCTTCAACCGGTCGCACTACGAGGAGGTCCTCGTGGTGCGGGTGCACCCCGAGCTGCTCGACCGCCAGCGGCTGCCGCAGCAGGCCCGCACGGGCGCGGTGTGGCGGCGCCGGTTCCAGGCCATCAACAACTTCGAGCGGCACATCACCGACAGCGGATTCAGGATCGTGAAGCTGTTCCTCAACGTGTCCAAGGAGGAGCAGCGCAAGCGGCTGCTCGCCCGCATCGACCGCCCGGAGAAGAACTGGAAGTTCTCCGCCGCCGACCTCCGCGAGCGCGGGCACTGGCGCCAGTACCAGCAGGCCTACGCCGACATGCTGACGCACACCAGCACCGAGCACGCGCCGTGGCACGTGATCCCGGCCGACCACAAGTGGTTCTCCCGCATCGCCGCCGCGGCGGTCATCGTCAACGCGCTGGACGGGATCGACCCGCAGTACCCGGTCCTGGACACGCGGGCGCGCCGCGAACTCCAGGAAGTCCGCGGCGCGTTGGAAAATGAATGAGATCAGACCGATTGGCGTGCGGCGGCGCCGTTGGAGCCGAGCAGCGACGCCTTGGCCCGCTCGTACTCGCTCTCGGTCAGCACGCCGCGCTGCCGCAGGTCGGCGAGCTTCGCGAACTCGTCGGCGTTGGAGGCGACCCGTGGTGTCGCGGGAGTCTCGGCAGCGGCCTCACGCACGTACTGCCGGAACTGGGCCTCGTGCTGCTGCGCGCGCTGCACGGCCCGCTCGTTCATCGACCGACCCCGGGCGATCAGGTAGGTCAGTGCGCCGATCCACGGCAGCACGATCAGGAACACGGTCCAGGCGGCCTTGCCCCAGCCGGACACAGTCGGATCCCGGAAGAGATCGGTGATGATGCTGACCATCAGCCAGATCCAGGCGAACACGAGCATGAACCACAGGGTCGACAGCACGACTTCGCCGAACGAGACGTCCATTGCCTACCTCCGAAGCTTCTCACCCGGGGTTAGTCCCGGTCCCTTCAGCGTGAGCCGGTAGGGGGAAGAGTCCATCGCCCTCGGAGGGTGAACGGGGGCCGCGGCGGGACCGCGGCCCCCTGCAAGATCAGGCCGGGACCACCCATCGCTGGCTGGCCACGTTCGCGTACTCCCAGATGTGGATCTGCGTGCCGTCGGCGGAGGCGCCGCCGAGGGCGTCGAGGACCTTGCCGGACTGCGGGTTCAGGATCGAGCCGTTCGCCTGCGGCATCCAGACCTGGGAGCCGGTGCCGTTGCAGGTCCACAGCTGGACCTTGGTGCCGTTGGCGGTGCCGGCGTTGTCGACGTCGAGGCACTTGCCGAGCGCCTGGTACGTGTTGCCGACCCGGCTCCAGCGCTGCGCGCCGGTCCCGTTGCACGTCCACAGCTGGATCTTCGTGCCGTCGGCGGTGCCGGCGTTGTCGATGTCCAGGCACTTGCCGGCGATACCCGTGATCGGGCCGGCCGTCGTGCCGGTCTGCGAGTACACCTCCAGCTCGTACACGCGGGCGTAGGCGTCCGTGGTGGTGAACCGCACGTACCGGGCGGAGACCGCGGCGAAGTTGTGCGTCGTGATGTTCGCCGTGTTGCCGGTGACGGTCGCGCGGGTCGTCCACGTGGTGCCGTCGGTGCTGGTCAGCAGACTGAAGTTGCTGGTGTTCGCGACGTTCTCCCGGCCCGCGCCGGCGTGCCGGACGACGATCTGGCCGACCGACTTGGCGGCGCCGAGGTCGACCTGCAGCCACTTGTTCGCGCTGTTGGAGCACCACTTGTCGGCGGTGCCGCCGGAGACGGTGCCGTTGACGGCCTTCGCAGGGCTCTCCGCCGCGATGCAGGAGCTGTCCGCGGTCGCGGCCGCGTTCAGCGCCAGGTTGGCGACGGTGGCGCCGCCCGGGATGGAGTTCAGCGTGTACCACGCCTCGGTGTTCCACAGCGACAGCCCGCTGCTCGAGCTGAACGGCCGCGGCGACCGCATGTGCACGACCCGGCCCGGCTTGCGCCCCGACACGGTCAGCGAGACCTTCTTGCCGTCCGCGGACAGGGTCGCGGCGGTGACGGTCAGGTTCTCCTCGTCGACCTTCGGGCCGCCGTAGGCGGCGGTCGGCTCGTACCGCCACTGCTTGAACTTGTACTTCGAGACGAGATCCGTCGCGGTCGCCGCCGACAGCGGCTGGGTGTACTCGATCTCGAACCCGGCGGCGGTGGCCCGCATCGCGAGCATGTCGAACACGGCGGTGCCGTTCGGGGTCAGCTTCTGCAGGCCGAAGAGGAGCTTGCCCGACTGGCCCCAGTTGCCGCCGGCGCCGAGCCCGCCGAGGTAGATCGCGCCGTCGGGGCCGATGTTCACCTCGGAGATGCCGGCCTCCAGGCCCTGCGTCATGCGGAAGAGCGCGCCCTGGTACTCGCCGTTGACCTTCTCCAGATACGCGCGCTGCAGGCCGCCGTACGTGACGTCACCGATGAGCAGCTGGCCCGCGTACACGCCGGTGGGCATGACGATCGGGGTGCTCGGCGAGTTCGCGATCTCGTTCTGCGGCATGTACAGCACCGGCGGCGTGACGGCGTTGTAGTCGAACGGGCCGGCGGGGGTGTTGTAGTGGTTGAAGAAGCGGCCGGGCTTGATCTGCACCAGCTTCGACGAGGGCAGCCAGCCGCCCTGGTTGTCGGTGACGAACAGGCCGTTCTCCGGGCCCCAGCCGATGCCGTGCGGCGTGCGCAGGCCGCCGGCGACGTACTCCACGGCGCCGGTCGCCTTGTTCACCTTGATGGACGTGCCACGGTTGGCCACGGGCTGCGGGACGGTGCTCGCGCCGCCGTAGTCGATCGGCACTGACAGGCTCAGGTAGAAGTAGCCGTCGCGGTACAGCAGGCCGAACGCGAACTCGTGGAACGCGCCGCTGAACGGCCAGGTGGCGACGGTGTTGTACTGGTCGGCGACCTCGTCACCCGTGGTGTCGACGAGCGCGGTCAGCTTGCCCTTCTCGCTGACGTACACGATGCCGTCGACGATCTTGAGCCCCATCGGCTCCTTCAGGTTGCCGGCGATCTTCTTCCTGGTGACGTTGCCCGGGCTGGTCGCGCCGCCGGTGTTGCCGAGGATCCAGACCTCGCCGGCCTGCGACGTGCCGGACTGGTCGTTGCCGCCCCAGGTGCAGATGACGAGGCGCCCGTCGGGCAGCCAGTCCATGCCGGTGACCTTCGGCTCGAAGCCGCTCGGGCGCAGGTTCGTCAGCGTGAACCCGGGGTGCACCGAGGTCAGCGGCAGGCCGTCGCCGGGGGAGTCGCCGGCGCCCTCGCACTCCTTGCGGCCGGGCGCGGTCACCCGCACGACGCCGGCGTCGGTGCTGAGCACCGAGTTGGGCACGAGCACGAACGCCGACGAGCCGGGCGTCTTCCACTCGAGGGTGATCTGCTGCCCGCCGTCGCGCTCGAAGTGGTCGATGCGCAGCGCGTGGTAGCCGGTGGTGAGGGTGACGGTGCCCTCCTTCGGCGGCGTCGCGCCGTGCAGGCCGTCGTGGTTGATGACGGTCGCGCCGTCGATCGCCAGGCGCGAGCCGTCGTCGCTGCTGAGCCGGAACGTGTAGCTGCCGGCGGTGGCGATGTTGACGTTGGCGATGACCTGCGAGACGAAGAGGTTGTCGAATCCGAAGTCGGCCGGGGTGGTCCAGTTGATCGTCGGCATCAGCTTGTCGACGTTGGGGGTCTGGCCGGTCTTGAGGGTGCAGAGGGCGCTGAGCGGGGTCTGTACGTCGTAGACGCGCAGGGTCACCCCGGGCTCCTGCGCGGGGATCGCGCTGGCGGGCGCGGCCCAGACTCCGATGGCGGCAACGGTAGCGGCGACAGTGGCGGCGGTGAGGAACCTGCGCACCATGCTTCCTCCTGAGGGGGTTGGAAGCGTCTCGATGGCGGTCGGGACGCGAAGCAGGCGGGCCTATCGACGCCGACGACTGGACCACCTCGCCGGAAGATTAGGCAGTTCCCATCGACATGTCCATACCTTTCGACGTTCTCAGCAAAAGTTTGTGGCATAGCTACAGAAGGCGACCGTTTTGCACCCGAAGCCCGCGTTAGCGGCCTGGAGCGCTGGAAACCGTAGGCAGTGACAACCCCTCAAGATCCGGAGGTCGCGCCATGCGGTTCCGTCTTCGCGCCGCCCTGTCCCTCGCGGTCGGCACCGCGCTCGCCGGCGCCGGCGCCACCTCCTCCGCGTTCGCGGCCCCGCCGGCCGTCTCCGAGCAGGACCGCGCGTTCGCCACGGCGGCGGGGCGCGGCGGCGCGTTCGAGATCGCGGCCGGCCAGCACGCCAGCATCAACGCCCAGGACGCGACGATCCGGGCGTTCGGCAGCCGGATGATCGTCGACCACACCGGCATCGGCAACGCGCTGCGGGGCCTCGCGACCGGCCTGGGCCTGACCGTGCCCGATGCCCCCGACGCGGAGCAGCGGGCCGTGCTCGCCGCGTTGTCGTCGATGACCGGGCCGGTGCTGGATTGCACGTACGCGATGGTGGAGTACTTCGACCACGTCGCGGCGGCCGGCGTGTTCGAGCGGGAGGCCCAGACCGGCACCAACCCGGAGCTGCGCTCGCTGGCCAGCACGATGCTGCCGACCGTGCGCGACCACCGGAAGGCGATCGCCGACGCCCTCACCGACCTGGACTGCGCCGCGACGTCCGCGACCCCGGCGCCGACGGTTCCCGCCGTGCCGTCCGTCCCGGCCGTGCCCACCGTGCCCGTTGTGCCGTCTGTTCCGGCGGTGCCGGCTGTTCCCGCGGTGCCGACCGTGCCCGCGGTGCCGACGGTCCCCGTAAATCCAACAGTGCCGGTAATTCCTACGGTGCCCGTGGTGCCGACCGTGCCCGTCGGGCCTACGGTGCCTGCCGGGTCCGCGGTGCCGGTCGGGCCGGCAGTGCCCGGAGGGCCGGTGCTTCCCACGTCGGCAGGCTGAGCGGTCGAGGCTGAGCGTCACCCCCTTGGGAGGTGTCGCCGGGCGGTGGGGCCGCTAGCGTCGGTCCCGTGGCGACGCTGGTGTCCGTGAACGTCGGCCTGCCCAAGGACGTCGAGTGGCAGGGCCGCACCGTGCACACCGGCGTCTGGAAGGCGCCGGTCGACGGGCCCGTCATGCTGCGCCGGCTCAACCTCGACGGCGACGGCCAGGGCGACCTCGCGGGCCACGGCGGCGAGCAGCGGGCCGTCCTGGTCTACCAGCTCGCCTCCTACCGGTACTGGAGCGAACACCTCCGGCGCGACGACCTGACGGCCGGCATCTTCGGCGAGAACTTCACCGTCGACGGGCTGCCCGACGACGAGGTGTGCGTGGGGGACAGGTTCCGCGTCGGGAGCGCCGTCGTCGAGGTGACCCAGCCGCGGGTCACCTGCTACCGGGTCGGGCTGCGCCTCGGCGAGCCCCAGCTGCCGGCCCTGCTCGTCGCGCATCACCGCCCCGGCTTCTACCTGCGGGTCATCGCCGAGGGCGAGGTCCGCGCCGGCGACGACATCGTGAAGGTCGCCGACGGCCCGGAGAGCATCACCGTCGCGGCGGTCGACGCGCTGCTCTACCTGCCCGGCCACGACCGGGCCACCGCCGCCCGGGCACTGCGGATCGAGGCGCTCAGCCCTGGCTGGAAGGACTCCCTGCGCGCCCTGCTCGACCAGCCCGGCGGCGAAGGCAACGCGGGCCTCGCCGCGGTCGCGCCCCCGCCGGCCTGGCCCGGGTTCCGCCCGCTGCGGCTCACCGGCGTCGAGCGCGAGACCGCCGACGTCCTGTCGCTGCGGCTGGAAGCGCCCGACGGGAGCCCGCTGCCCGCCGCGGAAGCCGGCCAGTTCCTCACCCTGCGCCTGGCGCCCGGCCTGGTGCGCAGCTACTCGCTGTCCGGGGAGCCGGGCGGACCCTCGTACCGCGTCAGCGTGAAACTCGAGCCCGACGGCGCCGGCGGCCGCTACCTCCGCGACCACGCCCGGGCCGGTGCCACCGTCGACACCGCCGCACCCCGCGGCACGTTCACCCTCGACCGGTCGGACCGTCCTGTGCTGCTCGTCTCCGCGGGGATCGGCGCCACCCCGCTGCTCGCCATGCTCTACGACCTCGCCGCCCGCCGCGACGGGCGCCCCGTCTGGTGGCTGCACGGCAGCCGGGACGGCGCCGCCCACGCGTTCGCCGACGAGGTCCACGCGCTGCTCGGCGCGCTGCCGGCGGCGCGCGAGGTGATCTGCTACAGCCGCCCCCGCCCGCAGGACCTGCTCGGCGGCGCGCGGGAAGGCCGCCTCGACGCGACCGTCCTGCGCGGGCTGGACCTGCCGCCGTCGGCGGTCGCCTACGTCTGCGGGCCGGCCGGGTTCATGGACGACGTCACGACCGCCCTGACCGCCGCCGGCGTCGCCGACATCCACCGCGAGCAGTTCACCGCGCTGGCTGCCGTCACGCCAGGTGTACGCACATCCGTGGCCGGACCGCCCCGGTCACGCCCGGGCCCCGGCCCATCCGTCACGTTCGCGCGCAGCGGCGTCACCGCGGGCTGGACCGGCAGCGACGGCACCCTCCTGGACCTCGCCGAGACCTGCCGCGTCCCGGTCCGCTGGTCCTGCCGGACCGGCGTCTGCCACACGTGCGAGACCGGCCTGCTGTCCGGCGATGTCGCCTCGAATCCGGAGCCCGTCGACCCGCCCGCCGGCGGCACCGTGCTCATCTGCTGCGCCCGCCCGCTGACCGACGTGGTCCTCGACCTCTAGAGCGACGAGGACCTCTAGAGCGACGAGCTCAGGAGACGGCCGGCCGCAGGTCCAGCATCAGGAACACCTTGTCGTAGCGGCGCTCGCCCACCGCGACGAACCGGGGCAGCCGCCCGTACACCTGGAAATCCAACGACTGATAGAGATGCAGCGCGTTGTGGTTGTCGCCGCGGGCGTCGAGCGTCAGGACCTCGATCCCGGCGCGGCGGGCGTCGTCGACCAGCGCCACGGTCAGCGCCCGGCCGATGCCCCGCCCGTGGACGTCGGCAGCGACCGCGATCTTCTGCAGGTCGGCGTTCGGTCGGTGGGTCGGCCGGGCGTACCGCAGCCAGTAGCCGAGCCCGACGAGCCGGTCGCCGTCGTACGCGGCCCGCAGCGCCCCGTCCCCGTCCGCCACCGCCGCCGCCACCCGTCCGAACAGCTCCGCGACCTCGTCCACGTCCGGCGGCTCGACCCACCCGAGCGCTGCCCCATCGGCGACGAGCCCGGCGAGGATCCCGTGCGCCGCCGTGACGAACGCGTCGTCGACCACCGCGGGCCGGGTGCTCGGCTCAGCCACAGGACGCCAGCAGCACCTCGGCCGGCCCGGCACGGAACGCCCGGTTGATCTCGCCGTGCCGGCTAGGCAGGGTCTTGAGCACGACGGCTCGCACTGGTGCAGACATGCGGCGGAGCCTAACCAGCCGCCCCAGGGGGCGGCCAGCCGGTTTTCAGTGGACCAGTTTTCAGTGGACCAGGACGATCTTGCCGCGGGCGTGGCGGGTCTCGCTCAGCTCGTGGGCGGCCGCGACCTCGGCGAGCGGGAACGCCGCCGCGACCGGCACCCGCAGGCGGCCTTCGGCGGCGGCCAGGACCGCGATCGGCAGCGCGTGCACGGCCAGCGGATCGGCGGTGCCGACGGCGTCGCGGGTGGCGTCCGCCGGGGCGCCGTGCGACAGGTGGACGCCGTGGGCCGCCGCGGTGAAGTCGGCGATCGTGACCACGCGGGCGGGGTCCCCGGCGATGGCGACGAGGTCGGGCAGCGCCCCGCCGGCGCAGTCGAACACCGCGTCCACACCGCCGGGCGCCAGGGTCCGGACCCGGTCGGGCAGGCCCGGGCCGTACGTCACCGGCTCGGCGCCGAGTGCGCGCAGGAAGTCGTGGTTGTGCGCGCTCGCGGTGCCGATGACGGTGGCGCCGCGGGCGGCGGCGAGCTGGACGGCAACGGTGCCCACCGCGCCCGCCGCGCCCTGCACGAGGAGCGTGTGGCCGGCGCCGACCGCGAGCCGGTCCAGGACCCGCACCGCCGTCTCGACGCTGCCCGCCGCGCCGCCCGCCTCCTCCCAGCTCCACGCGCCCGGCTTCGGCGCCCAGGCGGTCAGGACGGCGTGGTCGGCGTTGGCGCCGCGGGTCGTCATGCTCACCATGCCGAAGACCTCGTCGCCGGCCCGCACGCCGGTGACGCCGGCCCCGACCTCGTCGACCACGCCCGCCGCGTCGAAGCCGGTCCGGCACGGGAACGTCGTCGGCACCACGTCCCGCCAGCGCCCGGAGCGGATGGTCACCTCCCCGGGCGAGACCCCGGAGGCCCGCACGGCGATCCGGACCTCGCCGGGCCCGGCGTGCGGCGACTCGACCTCGGTGACGTGGACGACGTGGGGCGGCCCGTACTGGGTGAACTGCACTGCTCGCATGGCGCCCGACCGTAACGGAACACCCCGTCCGTTTCGTTAAAGTGAGAGCGGTGACGGTACAAGTGAAAGACCGGCTGCGGTCGGACGCCCGCGACAACCGGGACCGCATCCTCGCCGTCGCGCGCCTCGCGTTCGCCGCCGACGGGCTCGACGTGCCGATCCGCGAGATCGCCCGGCGCGCCGAGGTCGGTCCCGCCACGGTCTACCGGCACTTCCAGACCAAGGAGGCGCTGCTGACCGAGGCGTTCGCGGAGCAGATGACGACGTGCTCCGCGGTCGTGGCGGAAGGGCTGGCGGCGGCCGACCCGTGGCGCGGCTTCTGCCACGTGATCGAGCGGCTCATGGAGCTGCACGCGCTCGACCGCGGCTTCGCCCGGGCGTTCACGTCGGCGCTGCCCGCGTCGGCCGGCCTCGCCGCCGACCGCGACCGCACCCTGCGGCTGCTGCTGGACCTCGTCGCGCGGGCGAAGGCGGCGGGCCGGCTGCGCCGGGACTTCGTCCTCGAGGACGTCAGCCTCGCCCTGATGGCGAACGAGGGCATCCGGGCCGCCACGCCCGAGCTGCGGGTCGCGGCGTCGCGCCGGTTCGCGGCCCTGATGCTCCAGTCGTTCCAGGCGGACCCGGTCGCGGCGCCGCTGCCGCCACCCGTCAGGTTGCCGCTGTCCCGATAATGGCTGCATGGGGGAGCGGTGGGGCGCGGCGGTCGGATGGGCGCTCGCGGTGGGTGGCGTGCTCGGGTTCGCCTCGTTCGCCGCGGACCTGCTCGACGGCGACCTGCGGACGGTGCTGCAGCTGGCGGCCAGCACCGGGTTCGCGTGGGGGTATGCCGCGTTCGTCGCGGCCTTCCCGGCCCGGTCCATGCGCACCGCCGTCGCCGCGGCGGTCGTCGTCCTGGCCACGGCGACGGTCGCCTACTACGCCCTGAACCTCGCCTCGGACCGCTGGCGCGCGCAGGGCCTCCTGCCGGTGCTGACGGCGATGGCGTACTGGCTGCTGCTGTCCGTCGTGGGCGGGACGGTGCTCGGCGCGCTCGCCCACCTGGTGCGGTCCGACCGGCCCCCGGTGGCCGCGACCGCCGCCGGGCTGGCCTGCGGCCTTCTCGCGGGCGCCGGCATCCAGATCGTCGCCGATCACTTCGTCACCGGCGACTTCGGCGGGATGGCCCTGGCCGAAGGCTTCGCGCAGGCCGTCGCCGGCGTCGCGGTCACGGTGTGGATGTTCGGCCGCCGCCGGGGCCCACGGGCATGGCCGAGGTTCGCCGTTGTCGCCGTCGTCGCCTGTACTGCCGCGGCCGCCGCCTGGGACGCCGTCGAGTCCGTCCAGGTCGCCGGCTTCTGACCCCTTTCTTGTGAGCCGGAAGACTTCTTGTCGTCAGAGCGGCAAGAAGTCCTCCGGATCAGGCCGGGCGGACGCGTGGCTCAGCCACGCACCGATGCGCTGACGTTGAAGTCGGCGCGGAGCAGGTCCTCGTCCCTCGACGACGTCCCGACCAGCAGCTCGAAGGCGCCCGGCTCGACCACCCGTACACCTGCCGCGTTGACGAACGTGCAGGAGGCGACCGGCAGCTCGACGGTCACGTCACGCCGCTCGCCCGGCGCCACGTGCACCTGGGTGTAGGCCTTCAACTCCTTGTCCGCCCAGGTCGCCGACGTGACGGTGTCGCTGACGTAGACCTGCACCGTCTCCAGCGCCGGGCGGGTGCCGGTGTTGTGGACGGTCACGGTGGCACGCAGCGTGTCGGCGGCGGTCACCTCGGTCTGCTCGATGCGCAGGTCGGTGTAGTCGACGGTGGTGTAGCTCAGGCCCTGACCGAACGCGAACGCCGGGCGCTGCGACAGGTCGGCGTAGCGGCTGCCGTGCTGGCCGCGGACCTGGTTGTAGTACGTCGGCTGCTGCCCGGAGTGCTGGGCGAAGGAGATCGGCAGGCGGCCGGTCGGCTCGATGCCGCCGAGCAGCAGCTCCCCGATCGCCTGGCCGCCGCGCATGCCCGGGTTGGCCGCGAAGATGATCGCGGCCGCGTTGAGCGCCGACGGCGGCAGCACGAGCGGCTTCGAGCTCATGAGGACCACGATCAGCGGCGTGCCGGTGGCGGCGAGCGCGTCGAGCAGGGCGACCTGCCCGCCGATGAGCTCCAGGGTGGCGGTCGACTTGCCCTCGCCGACGAGCTCGATGTGGTCGCCGACGACCGCGACCACGTAGTCGGCCGTCTCGGCGAGCGCGACCGCCTCGGCGATCATGGCCGGGTCGGGCGCGCACGGGTGCACGACGTGCGGGCGGGGCTGGCCGTCGGGGAAGAACTCGCCCTCCGGGTCGGGGCCGACGGTGAGGATGTCGGCGCCGCGCGCGGTGGTGACGGTCCAGCCCTCGGGCACGGCGGCGCGCACGCCGTCGAGCACGGTCTGGGTCAGCTCGCGCGGGTGGCCGTCGGGCAGCCACTCGGTCTGCCCGGACGCGCCGGCCCAGTCGCCGAGCTGCGCGTGCTGGTCGTCGGCGTTGGGTCCGACCACGGCGACGGTCTTCCCCGAACCGGACATCGGCAGCGTGCCGTCGTTGCGCAGCAGCACCAGGCTGCGGCGGGCGATCTCCAGGTTGACCGCGGCGTGCGGGCCGCACCCGATCACCGCCGCCTGCCGGTCCGGGTCGGGGTGGCGCGGCTGCTCGAACAGGCCGAGCTCGAACTTCAGCGTCAGGATCCGGCGTACGGCCTGGTCGATGTCCGACTCGTCGAGCATGCCCTTGGTGACCGCGTCCTGGGCGCCCTCGAAGAAGCCCGGCGTGGTCATCACCATGTCGTTGCCGGCCTTGACGGCGGCGGCCGAAGCGGAGGCGTAGTCGACGTGGACCCGCTGCTCCCACACCATCCGGCCGACGTTGTCCCAGTCGGTGACGAGGGTGCCGGTGTAGCCCCACTCGCCGCGCAGGACGTCGTCGAGCAGCCAGCTGTTGACGGTGATCGGCACGCCGTCCATCGACTGGTAGCCGAGCATGAACGTGCGGCAGCCCTCCCGGGCGACCCGCTCGAACGGCGGCAGGAACCACGAGCGCAGCTTGCGCGGCGACAGGTCGGCCTCGCTGGCGTCGCGGCCGCCCTGCGTCTCGGAGTAGCCGGCGAAGTGCTTCGCGGTGGCCAGGATCGCGGTCGGGTCGGCCAGGCCGTCGCCCTGGTAGCCGCGGACCATCGCGGAGGCGAACTCGCCGATGAGGAACGGGTCCTCGCCGAACGTCTCGCTGACCCGGCCCCACCGCAGGTCGCGGGCGATGCACAGGACGGGGGAGAAGGTCCAGTGGATGCCGGTGGCGGCGACCTCCACGGCGGTCACGCGGGCGACCCGCTCCACGAGCTCCGGGTCCCAGGACGCGGCCATGCCGAGCTGGGTCGGGAAGATCGTGGCGCCGCTCCAGAACGAGTGGCCGTGGATGCAGTCCTCGGCGACCAGCAGCGGGATGCGCAGGCGGGTCTTCTCCACGAGCGCCGTCGCCTCCAGGACGCGCTCCGGGGAGGCGTGCAGGATCGAGCCGGCGTGCATGTCCTCGACGAGGTGGCGGACGCCGTCACGCGCGTTGAGCTGCAGCATCTGCCCTACCTTCTCGGGCAGCGTCATGCGGGCGAGCAGGTCGGCGACGCGCTCGGCGACGGCGAGGGAAGGGTCGAGGTAGGGCAGAGGGGCTGGCACGGAGTTCCTTTCACGCTGGTCCGCACAGAACGATACGCGGGAGAGCGCTCTCTGGAGAACCCCCAGGCTCGGGGCATTACAGAGCGTGTCCCGGGTCACAATGCGTAGCGCGGCTACCTATGCAAGCATCGACGCATGGGGAAGTCTGTCGCCGGCGCCGTCGCGGGCCGCCGGATCAAGTACGTCTTCGTGATTTTCTGGCTGGCCGTCGCGGCCTTCGCCGGCCCGCTCGCCGGCAAGCTGACCGATGTCGAGCGCAACGACGCCAAGTCCTGGCTGCCTGGCGGAGCCGAGTCCGTGCAGGTCATCGACGTGCAGTCGAGCTTCGCCTCGCCGGACACGGTCCCGGCGATCGTGGTGTACTCGCGTGACTCCGGCCTCACCGACGGTGACCGGGCCAAGATGGCCGCCGATGCGGCGGCGTTCGGCCGCGTCCCTTCGCTCGACGGCACCGTCACCGGACCGATCCCGACCAAGGACGGGCAGGCGGCCCAGATCATCGTGCCGCTCAACCTCGGGGCCGACGGCTGGTCGAAGGCCGGCACGCTGGTCGACCAGCTGCGCGACACCGCCAAGCAGGGCGCCGACGGGCTGACCGTGCACGTCACCGGCCCCGCCGGCAACGCCGCCGACTCCAGCGCCGCGTTCGAGGGCATCGACAGCAGCCTGCTGCTCGGCACGATCGCCGTCGTCGTGGTCATCCTGCTCATCACGTACCGCAGCCCGCTGCTGTGGCTCCTGCCGGTCATCTCCTCCGGCGTGGCGCTCATCGCCGCCCAGGCCGTCATCTACCTGCTCGCCAAGCACGCCGACCTGGTCGTGAACGCGCAGAGTGCCGGCATCCTCACCGTCCTCGTCTTCGGTGCCGGCACCGACTACGCGTTGCTGCTGATCGCGCGGTACCGCGAAGAGCTACGCCGCCACGAGGACCGCCACGAGGCGATGGCGGAGGCGCTGCACCGCTCCGGACCGGCGATCATCGCCAGCGCCGCCACGGTCGTGCTCGGCATGCTGTGCCTGTTCTTCGCCGAGACCAACTCGACCAGCGGCCTCGGCCCGGTCGCCGCGATCGGCATCGCGGTCGGCCTCGCCGTCATGCTGACCCTGCTGCCCGTGCTCCTCACGATCTGCGGCCGGTGGATCTTCTGGCCGCTGCGCCCGAAGGCCGGCTCCGTCGAACCGACCGCTACCGGCCTGTGGGCCCGCGTCGGCGACCGCATCGCCCGCCGCCCGCGCGGCGTCTGGATCGTGACCGCGCTGGTACTGGCCGTCGCCACGATCGGCGTCGTGCAGCTGGACGCCACCGGGCTCACCAACAAGGAGTCGTTCCGCGGCACCCAGGACTCGATCGTCGGCGAGGAGGTCCTGGCCCGGCACAGCGCCGGCGCCGCGGGCAGCCCCGTCGTCGTCATCGGTGCCGCCGCCGCAGCGCCGTCGCTGCGGGCCGCGTTCGCCGGTGTGGCCGGCATCGAGTCCGTCAGCGAGCCGCTCACCCGCGGTTCCTACGCCTACCTCACCGGCACCCTCGTCGACCAGGCCGACAGCCAGGCGGCCTACGACACCGTGGACCGGGTCCGCGCCGCGGTCCACGCCGTCCCCGGCGCCGAGGCGAAGGTCGGCGGCACCACCGCCGTCAACCTCGACGTGCAGCGCGCCGCCACGCACGACCGCAACCTGATCATCCCGATCGTCCTCGCGGTGGTGCTGCTCATCCTGATCCTGCTGCTGCGCTCGGTGCTCGCCCCGGTCATCCTCATGGCGACCGTCGTGCTGTCGTTCGGCGCCGCCCTCGGCGTCAGCGCGCTGGTCTTCAAGCACGTCTTCGGCTTCGGCGGCGCGGACTCGTCGCTCCCGC
Organism: Dactylosporangium sp. NPDC050588; assembly: GCF_040654975.1. Classification (NCBI taxonomy): domain Bacteria; kingdom Bacillati; phylum Actinomycetota; class Actinomycetes; order Micromonosporales; family Micromonosporaceae; genus Dactylosporangium; species Dactylosporangium sp. NPDC050588. Next base: position 46,969 of record NZ_JBFAJA010000097.1, read on the forward strand.
TGTTCGTCTTCGTGTTCCTGGTCGCGCTCGGGATCGACTACAACATCTTCCTGATGACCCGCGTCCGCGAGGAGGCCGTCAAGCACGGCACCCGCCGCGCGGCGCTGATCGGGCTCTCGGCCACCGGGGGCGTCATCACCTCGGCCGGCCTGGTCCTCGCCGGCACGTTCGCCGTCCTGGCCACGCTGCCGCTGACCGCCTTCGCCGAGATCGGCTTCGCGGTGGCGTTCGGAGTGCTCCTCGACACGATCGTCGTGCGGTCCGTGCTCGTCACCGCACTGAACCTCGACGTCGGCGGACGCATGTGGTGGCCCAGCGCCCTCGGCCGGACCACCAGACCCTCACTCGAGAAAGAGCGAGTGGCCGTCTAGAGGATGGGGCGCCCGTCCCGGTACGGACCGCTGACAGGCTCTTCCTCAGTCATCCAGAGGTCGTCGTCGTAATCGCGTTCGTCGTGCGACAGCATCCGTGCTCCCTCCTTTTGTGCAGAGATCGACATACCCCTGACGGGTGAGCCCAAACCCGTCAGGGGTAGATCCGTATGATCCGCTGCCGTGAGGTACGTCACGACCGTCTTCCTGGCCGCCCTCGCCGGCGCCCCCTTCGCGCCCGCACTGTCGGCGGCGCTCGCCCCGTTCGACCTGAACGACTACGCCCACGAACCGTTCGACCCGGCCGCCGGCTGGGACTCGTGGACGCTCCCGTCGAGCGACGCCCTGCCACTGCGCCGCTGGCGGCGACGCGACCCGACCGTCGTCCGCCTCGCACCCGTGGGCGTCGTCGTCGCCGCCCCCAAGCGCCTCGTCGACTTCGACGAGATGCGCGCCGCCGCGGGCCGCGAGGCATCCGGCGCCTGGGACGCCTGGGCGAAGGTCGTCCGCACCCACCCGCCGGCACTGCCCCGCACCCACTTCACCGAGCAGTCCGAGTTTCTGCTCCAACCGGCGATCCAGGAGGTCGCCCACGCTGCGATCACGCAGCGCCACCGCTACTTCACCTTCTCGGTCCTGCTGGCCGACCCGGTCACGCACTTCGGCGATGACCGCGCCGCCTTCATCGCCCGCGCCTCGACCCAGGCCTTCACCACCCACGCATACCTGACCCTCGACGGGCAGTGGCTCACCCAGCACACCGCGGACCGCGGCTGGGACACCCACGTCGCCGCGATGACCGCCTACCTCGACACCCTGCCGGACGACACGCTCATCGCCCGCGTCTCCTGCCACGCGTAGCCTGGCTTGTCCTGGCTTGTCCTGGCTTGTCCTGGCTTGTCTGCCCTGGCCGGCTTGCTCGCCCTGGCTTGCCCCGGCCCACTCGCGCTGGGCCCACTCGCGCTGGGCCCACTCGTGCTGGCCTGCCCTGGCTGGCGTGCTCGCCCTGGCTTGCCCAGGCTCGCTCGCGCTGGGCCTGCTCGCGCTCGCCTTCCCGGCTGGCTTGCCCTGGGCTTGCTCGCGCTGGCCTGCCCACTCGCGCTGGCCTGCCCACTCGCGCTGGCCTGCCCACTCACGCGGGCTCGGCGGTGGCCGGTGCTGCCCGCCGTGTGTTGCCCAGGCGCCGCGTGGCGGGCCTTGATGGGGCGGGCGTCGGTCAGCGGGCCCGGTCATAGACGAGGGCGAGGGTGCCGTGTTCGCCCGCCGCCTGGCTGGTCAGGGACCACTGACCGGCAGGAAGGCCGTCGTCGAACAGGCGCGGACCGCCGCCGAGGAACACCGGGAAGATAGTGAGCGCCAGGCGGTCGACCAGGTCGGCGGCGAGGAGGGCCTTGATGACGCTGGCGCTGGACAGCACGAGGATGTCGCCGCCGTCGGTGGTCTTCAGGTCCGCGGCCACTTCGGCGGCCGGCTTGTCGACGACCGTGGTGCGCTCCCAGGGAGCCTCGCGCAGCGTCGAGGACAGCACGACCTTGTCGGCGTCAATGAGCCACTTCGCGAAGCCCTCGTCGCGCGGGTCGGCGCCCTCCATGCCGATCACCGTGGGCCAGAAGCCGAGGAAGCCCTCTGCGTTGACCCGGCCGAGGAGCGCCGTCGTCGCCGGCTCCCACAGCTTCGTCAGGTGGTCACGGGCAACGTCGGTGATCGCATACGGCATCACCCAGCGCATGTCGATGGGGTTGTCGGGCGCGGCGTAGCGGCCGTCGAGGGACAGGCTCATGTTGGTGACGATCCGGCGGGTCATTCGGTGCTCCTTGTGTCGATGGCGGTGGTGAGTTTGTCGAGGCTCTGGCCATAGCCGAGCTCGATGCCGGCGATGAAGTCGGCGGAGTCGACGGTGCTGCCGGTGACGCGGTAGCGGACGTCGAGGTCGGTGCCGGTCTCGGACGGTCGTAAGTCCATGTCGACGTGCGAGGTGAACGCGACCCCACCGTCGGGCAGCAGCGGGGACAGCCGGTAGGAGAGCCGCTCGCCCGGGCGCACGTCCTCCACGACGCCCTCCGCGCGGCCCACGACCGTGTCGGTGCCGTCGGTGTCCTCGGCGTCGCGGTATTCCAGGACGAGCCGCCCGCCCGGCCGCGCCTCGATGACGAGGCCGGAGACCCGCAGACCGTCGGGCGCCCACCAGTCGCTGAGCAGCTCCGGGTCGGTCATGTGGCTCCAGACGAGGTCGGGGCCGCCGCGCAGGGCCCGGGTGAACCGGAACGCGCGCCCATCCGCCCATCCGGACGCGCCCGCGGCGTCCCGCTCGGCGAGCACGCTGCGCACGTGACGCTCGAACAGCGAGTCGACGCCGCTGACGAGGTCCGCGGCATCGGCGAGGCCGCCCAGCACGACCGCCAGGTCGCGCAGCGGGGTGCTCAGCAACGCATACATACGGCGCTGCCCGGACCGCAGCGAGGTCACGACGCCCGCTCGCTCGAGCGTCTGCAGGTGCTTCGTGGTCTGTGGCTGCCGCGCCCCGGTGAGCTGGGCGAGAACCCCGACGGACCGGGGACGCTCGGCCAGCAGGCTGATCAGCCGCCAGCGCGCCGGGTCCGCGAGCGCGGCAAGGAGTGCTTCCATGCCGCAAAGTATGCTCCGCGGAGAATATTCTTGTCAAGGAATAACTTGGTCGATCCTCGGGTGAGCGGTGGGAGTTTTTGTCGTACCCCTGTGCGAGGGTGAGGGCGTGAAGGTGGAGTTCGAGGCTCAGCTGTGGGTATGGGACGCCCGGCGCATGGACACGTGGGTGTTCGTGACGCTGCCGGTCGACGAGTCGGAGGACATCCGTGACCTGACCGGCTCGGTGAAGCGGGGCTTCGGGTCGCTGCGGGTGTGGGTGAGCATCGGCGGCACGACCTGGAAGACGTCGATCTTCCCGGGCAGCGGCGGCGGCCCCTACGTCCTGCCGGTCAAGGGCCCGGTCCGCAAGGCCGAGTCCCTCGACGTCGGTGACACGGCCGCGGTGACCGTGGAGCTCCTCGATGTCTGACCTGCTGGATCCGGGCGTCGCTGCCCCTCGCTCTGCGCCGCGCCGCCGTCCTCGCGTGGTGTGTGACCGAGCCTCTGCGCTCCGGGTGGCGGTCCGTTTAGCTTCGGCCGGCCCGAGCCCGGTCGCCGTCGACGGGGACCCGCGGGGTCACGCCACGGAGGCGGCACGTTCGGTGCGGTGAGCGCGCAGCCCTCGGCCGGCGGTGAGGTGATCGAGCGCGCGAAGCGATGACGATGATGCCGTCGAGCTCCAGGCCCTCGGGCGAGCCGCGCCTGCCACGGTACGTGGAGACCCGACCGAGCCGTTGTCGACAAAGCACCGGCACGGCATGGCCCGGCCCCGCCCGGCCCCGCCCGGCCCCGCCCGGCACGGCCCGGCCCCGCCCGGCCCCGCCCGGCCCCGCCCGGCCCCGCCCGGCCCGGCCCGGCACGGCCCGGCACGGCCCGGCCC